>JAYEHR010000001.1:0-7194 GCA_034659615.1 Methanobacteriota archaeon
CAACTGGGCCCTGCGCCAGATCGGAAAACGCAATCTTCACCTGAATTCCAGAGCCCTCCGGACTGCGGAAACGATCAACAGCATGGACTCAAAGAGCGCCCACTGGATCGCATCCGATGCCATACGGGAACTGTCCGGCGAAAAGGTACAGGAACGACTGCAGAGAAGGAAATCACATTGATCCTGAAAGGCTGGGACGGTACCATCAGTGAGGACTGCGTAACATTAATATGTAAAGGCTCTATTGTACCATATCCATCCGTTCTGCGGGGGTTGCCCAGCCAGGTCAAAGGCGCAGGGCTTAGGACCCTGTCTTGTAGAAGTTCGTGGGTTCGAATCCCACCCCCCGCATTTTTTCACAATTACAATCCGAGCATGAAAAGCTATAATGGATCATGCCGATACTACAAATTAAATAGTGAGCATCTAGAAGAAATGCTAATATTATCATGAGGTGCGCATCCACCCATCTGCAACCCCACGCACAACTTCTGGAGACAATACTTCAGTACCATTTTCAATGTATTCCGCTATCTTAATATAGTACAGCACCTTCACAAAATTATGCTTCTCATATGGAATCCTGGCACCGGCAATGGCCAGTATCGACTTCACCTTCATCTCATCTTTTGCCAGATGGAAATATAGCTTCTGTAAGGTATTACCATACTTCTGGCCATTCATATAACGATACACCACATAGCGATGTCTCTGAACCTGATCGTATGGTGTATATGAGCCATCATTGAACACTTGCTGGATATGTTGCCTCCTCCAGTTCTTGGTCTCGATCACATAGACACCGGTCGGTCCAACCACGAGATGGTCGATCTGGGCGGACCGTAACTCCGATCCGTTAAAGTGCACCCATTCATTGAGCTTAAGATGTAGATCATTGAACAGGTAATATTCGTCGGAGAGTTTGCTCAGTTCATCCATAACACGCACTTCCCCCACGGCTCCTTTGTACTCATTCGACCGTTTGATAGATTCTACCGCATCAAGTTGAGAAACAAGAGATGACAATCGGTAATTGATCTCTGAATCAGTTTCGTTCTCCAGATGATCCTGTTTTCTGATCAAGTCTTTCAAATGATCGTATTTGTTTTCAAGTTGTTTGTCTATTTCTTCTTGTGGATCATCTTCCAGGTAATTCAGACGGCGGTTCTTTTTGAAGACCTTCAATCTGGAAGAAAGACAGGTAAATGTATTTTTTAGACTGAACTTAATAGCCAGAAGTTCCCTGATATCTTTTTGTAGCGTATTGATCTCCATATTGATCTCATCTATAAGTTGAACAAATTGTGAATCGATATCATTGTTCAGATGTTGGATAGCTGATCTCAGATCGTTCCGCTCTTGCTTGATCTGAACGCGTACTTCTATCCTCTTTTCACCATACTGATTTTTAAGATCGATCGCTAACGAATCAATATCATTCAGACATATAATGCTGAGGCCGCTTTTGCGGGCAAGCTCGATCAGATCCTTTTCAGCACCAGAGCACCCGTATTGGATTACGATAGGTAACACTCCCCTGTTATGCTTTGTGAGAAGATGCTCGTGTAGTGCTTCTTTCTGTCAGGGAGTCCTCAGACCCCTCTCTCTGCCTTCTTTTTCGCTAGTTTCTCAATGGGGGTGGTGTTTACCTTACTGGTAACCGCCAGCTTCCCGTTCGCAATCGCACTCTCCATGAACCTGTTTCCAACATGGGTGCGAATTACCAGGGTTGTGTAACCTTCAGGGCTGCCGATAGCACCTGCGGAGATGTCCGCATCCGGTGCGGTGAGGTCTGTGCAGACCCTGCATCCCGGACGCACGCAATCGTCCAGCTCCTCCAGGGAGATGGACGTGGTGGTCCCGTTGTCCAGTGTCAGTTCAAGTGCTCCTTTCACATCGAACCTGCGGATCTCCCAGGGCACGATACCGAACTCCTTTTCCAGTTTCCCCTTCACCAGTTTTCCGTAATCGAAGGTCTCGGTGCAGAACAGTCCCATCACCAGTCGGATAGGGTCCCTGTACGGGCGTATCAGGTCATGGTCGCTCTCTCGCATCCTCTGGATCGCCTGCACGACACAGGGAACACCTACGATGGCTACGTTCCTGCATTTGTGGATGACCACTGCCTCGTCCAGGGCAGACAGAAGGGGAACCCACCAGTTATAGCGGCTCCCGGCATGGCTTACCAGAACCTCACTGGACGTGATCACAGCAGAGGAGGGTTTGAGGGTCCACGGGTCTTCCGCAACCGTTACCACAGCATCGACCAATCCCTCATCAAGGGCGTTTGCGAGTATAGCGGTCACAGCCCCCCCGCTCTGCCTTTTCGCTACCTTGAACTCAGCCTTTGCCGCAACGATAGTGATATGGCTGCCAATCGGTTCCGATGGTTGCGGCGGGTCGATCCTGGGGCAGGTCTCATAACACGCCCCGCAGGGTATGCCGTCAACGGCTGCCTTGCAATATCCGGTGTTCAGGGGATGTGCAACATCGTCCCCGGTAGTAAAGTAAAGGGCATCTGCAGGGCAGACCACAACACAGGCACCACATCCAGCACACATGCCCGTGTCCCATACCCTGCTTTTCAGGTCCTCGTATGTTTTATCTATCATAATCATCACTCCCATGTATATTTGTCTGCGAACGGTCTGGTGCTTGCAGGTACGATCCTGGTGTAGCCGGTATCCAGCAAGGGTGCAGGGTCCAGTCCGAAATGTTCGCAGAAATCCATGATCAGGGGTGTTATCCGTTCAAGTTCAGCCGATCCGAACTCCACCTTTCTGGCACCCACACCAAGCTGGGTATCGTCCACGTCCCCTCGAACGATGATCTCTCCTCCGTGAATGCCACTACCGATGCCCCGTCCCATGAACGCATTCTCATATCCGATGCCAAGAGCGAGTATTATGCCACCTGCCATGTACTCACCAAGGAATGCGTATGCAGCCCCGCCCACAACAAGGACGGGACGCTCCTGCACCTCATATTCCTTCATGTGTATGCCACCGCGGTATCCGATATCATCCCTGACGAATACCTTCCCACCGCGCATGCTGTGGGCAACAGCATCCCCTGCACTCCCATGAATGACGAGGGTACCGCTGCCCATGGTGTTGCCAGGGGCATGTTCGCAGTTCCCGTGAACGACACAGGTGGGTCCGCTCATGAACATTCCCAGATCCCCCCCAGGGACTCCATTGATCCTGATAAGGACATCTCCCCTGAGCCCGTCCGCGATGAAACGCTGCCCAAGGACATTGTCGATCACGATCTTCCTGGCACCGGCTGCAACCGCGTCCCGGATCATTCTGTTCAGGGGCGTGTAATGTATCCCTCTGGCATCGATGGTCACTGTTCCCATATTCTTATGCCCCCACATTCTTCACACCAAGCACCTCAAGCATTCCCTCGTCCAGCATATACCCTCGCAGACGCTCACGGTTGCTGCGTAAGCTCTCAATACTGTTTATACCTGCTGCACCCATCAATTCGCTGAGCTCGAGGGTCCAGGCTTGGATCAGGTTTGCCACATGTTCAGATTCCACATCAGGGTCAAGGCGGTCTGCAAGGTATTCGTGCTGTGAGGCAATGCCCCATGGGCACAGACCCCGGTAGCAGTTCCCGCAGACCCTGCATCCCATGGCGATCAATGCCGCTGTGCCAATGTACACGGCGTCTGCCCCAAGGGCTATGGATTTCGCAACATCTGCACTGCTGCGTATGCCTCCGCTGGCAATGACAGAGATCTTGTTCCTGATACCCTGTTCCTTGAGCTTCTGGTCAACGCTTGCAACCGCTGCCTCGATGGGAATGCCCACATTGTCCCTGAAGACCTTGGGGGCAGCTCCAGTACCGCCCCTGAACCCGTCCACGACAACGGCATCCGCCGAGGACCTGGCGATCCCTGCCGCAATAGCAGCAACGTTATGCACAGCCGCGATCTTCACGAACACGGGTTTCTTCCATTCAGTCGCCTCCTTCAGGCCCCTGACAAGCTGGGCAAGGTCCTCAATGCTGTAGATATCATGATGCGGGGCAGGACTAATGGCGTCGGTACCAATCGGGATCATACGGGTGCATGACACGTCCGCACATACCTTCTCACCAGGAAGGTGTCCTCCGATACCGGGTTTTGCCCCCTGTCCGATCTTGATCTCAATTGCAGCACCCCGTTCAAGGTAATCAATGTCCACACCAAAACGTCCGGATGCCACCTGCACGATCATATTGTCCTGGTAAGGATAAATGTCCCTGTGTAACCCGCCTTCACCTGTGCCCATGAAGGTTCCTGTCTTTGCCGCCGCCTTTGCCATGCTGAGCTGGGCGTTCAGGCTGATGGCACCATAGCTCATATGTCCTATCATAATAGGGGTTTCCAGTTTCAGGTTTGGAGTGAGTTTGGTGAGCAACTCCACATCCCCCCTGTCGTTCCGGGTAAATTCCAGCTGTGACGGTTTCTTGCCAAGGTAGGTCCGAAGTTCCATGGGCTCCCGCAGGGGATCGATGCTCGGATTTGTTACCTGGCAGGCATCCAGGACGAGCCTGTCAAAGATCACAGGATAATCCTGTGCATTGCCCATACCTGCCAGTATGATCTTACCGGTGCGTGCCTGGTTGATGATGTCCTCACGCGCCTGACCGGTCCAGAGGGGATGGCTGCGGTAGTCCACCGGATGTTCCTTAAGAGTGATGGCATCCCTGGGACACATGGAAATGCAGTAGTGACACGCTGTACAGTTGCGTGAGTTGATCACCACTCTGTCCTCTTCCATGCGGAACACATCATATGAGCAGTTATCCACACAGCGCATGCAGCGGATGCATTGGTTACGGTCAATATCTACCTTATAGCGCAGCGGGACACTTCCAAGGCTCATGTTTTTATCCTCCCTATCACAGGTACACCTGCAGCCGGCATGTAGATCTTCTCGATATCTGGCTCCATCACACGGATCGCAGCCTCTTCGCTGGAGAGGTACAGCCTGTCCCCGTGTTCTCCTACCACCAGGGGGCGGAGCTTGATCCTGTCCGTGAACCCGACGATCCCTTCATGCGTGGCAACAACCATGGCGAAGGGGCCGTTCATCATGGCAGACCCGTAGGTCAGACGCATGGTGCGGTTCAATTCCTGTTCTTTTTCACTCATCCTGTCGATCTCATCCCAGAAACGGGGCGCCAGTGCCCGGACGACCATGCCCTTGGAAAGCCCGTGTTGCCTTCCCAGCAGATCGAAGAGGTAGGCAACAACCTCGGTATCGGTAAACATGGTGCATTTGTACCCGTTGCTCTCGACATAGCGCCGGTTCGTGCCATAGGATGTGATCTCACCGTTGTGCACAACTGCCCAGTCGAGCAGGTTGAAGGGATGTGCACCCCCCCACCAGCCAGGTGTGTTGGTGGGGTACCGGTTATGCGCAAGCCAGATGTAACCCTCATAGTCCTCGATACGATAGAAGTTAGCCACATCTTCGGGCCATCCTGATGCCTTGAACACGCCAAGGTTCTTTCCGGATGAGAAGATCAGGGCGCCTTCCACCTGTGAGTTCACTTTCATCACGATATGTTTGACAATATCCTCCTCGGGTGTGGAACTTCCCACCATAAGGTCGCTGTACGGCTTCATGAAGTACCTCCAGGGGATATGTTTCTTCTTCAGCCGCGGCTGTTCATGTGTAGGGATCTCCTCCTGGTGCACGATCCTGCCCCATCGTTGCAGTAACTCGTCGACCCTGGATTTGGGCTCAACGATGTTATCAAAGAATACATGGATGGCATAACAGTCTGCAAAGTCCGGATATATCCCATATGCAGCGTATCCTGCCCCTTCCCCACTGCCGCGTTCGTTCATCAGGCTCAGAGCGTCCTTTATGCTTGAGCCATCCATTCTGGACATTGTTCTATCTATGACACCGATGATTCCACACATTCCTATCACCACACAGTTTAATTTTCAGGTGCGCAACTTATTAGAGAAACATATACAGAGAATACATAGTACTCTTTGTTGTTTCTCAGATATCAATCTTTTCAAACGAAAATGCGAATGCAAGAAATTCCTCGGCAGTGTCCCTATTTTACTATAAATTCACCTGTACCCATTCCTCATCACTCCCCAATAATATCTATTTCCCGTTCTTATTAGGAAAAGAACTAGTCATGATCTGAACTTGATATCTATCAGATCAAGACATCTTCAAGGCCTGCTTCCTCTACTATCTCTATTGCACGTTTCTTCTCATCGGATGTGAGGCGACGATCTATTTCCGGGTATTTTGAAGCTCTATGACAGGGCGTGTACTGGAACATCAGATTGAATCGTATCTCCGGAATATGATCTGCAGTCCATTCTACGATCGGTTTTGTGCAGCATTCCAGATGATCCGGCAATACCAGGTGCCGGACTATGATCTCTGCTTCCTGATAGGCGATCTCATGATCTCTTTTACCACATCAAGATAATCTCTCACTTTGGAATACTTTCTTGCGCAGTTATCATCACCATATTTGAAGTCGGCAAGATATACATCGATCACACCCTCCAGTAGTTTTGCTACTTCCCTGGAATGGTACATATTCGAGTTCCACACCATGGGAGTGTTCACAGCAACCCGATCAATGATCTTCAGAATGGAATGTGCATGGGGTGTGGGGGTTACAAAATTCACGTTCCTTGCACCCTCGTATCGTCGTCTTTGTATGATACTGGCCAGATCTTCAGGATCTGCATTGGTCCCGCTTTCAGGATGGGGGGATATGTCCCAGTTCTGACAATAAACGCAGGCAAAGACACACCCTGTGAAGAAGATCGTATGTGAAGGTACCAGTTCCGGTTCTTCCCCCATATGTAAAAATTCAGAGGCATATCGGGAGTTTTCAAGCAATCTGCAGAATCCCTTTTCACCCTTCCTACGATCCACACCGCATCTTCGCTCGCACATATGACAATTTTCAAGTATACGTTCAGCGATCTCGATCTTCAGATCAAGAAGGGAAGGGGTGGCTTCAGGTAGTTCAATGTTCCTTTCTTTTGGATCGATAGTTTCCAGTAATTCCCGATACGTTCCAATTGGATCTCTTCAACATCGAGTGGGTAACTAAATTTATTTTCATCTATCTTTCAATCGTTATCGAATTCAAAGAACGAATGCAAATCGCGATCAAATGAGCAAAAATACCACCTCGCAATTTAGAGGA
>JAYEHR010000002.1:0-7070 GCA_034659615.1 Methanobacteriota archaeon
TTGAACCGGTAGCTGAGATCATCAGGCTTGTAGATGAGTTCGGGACACCTGTCGTGCCCCAAGGCTGTACATGCCAGATCAAACGAGGCATTTGGACCATACGGCTGTCTACATCTTGCATGCCGCGATCGGTGAACCGTTCGATCAGCACTGTCCAGCATCGTCAGGGATCCGGTGAAGTTCTATATGGATGCTCATCACATGGTCTGTCTCATCGACCCACATTCTACCATTGTGAGCTTCAATAATATTCCTGCAGATATCTCCTTCTGCTTTATCTGTATCATTGGTGCATAGGTCCATTGGCACAGTTCCCTCACGTACATTGCTTGTAATTATGATGTGTACGATCCCATCATCTGCAGTTGCTGATAGATCGATACGGTTTCCCTCTGGTGTGATATGGATCGTAACATCCATGAGATGCAGGAAGACCCTTTCAATATAGTTCCGGTTACCACAGATCGTAGGTAGGTTCTGGTGTAGGCATGTATGTACTGTAATATCTTTCTTGGAAGCCTGCAGGGATATATCCTGTATTGCACCCATCACAATATCTTTCATGTTAATGGGTACGGATGTGTATCTGACCTTCTCTTTGAGCATCTCTCCCGGGGCAGTGGTCACATAGAAGAGGGACTCAACGAGGTTCTTGAGGATATCTGTGTTCCTTACGATGGAGCTCAAGGCACTTTTCTGTTCCTTGTTCAGTTCCCCCAATCGTTCACTGTACAGGAGTTCGCTGAATCCTTTCATTGATACCAGTGGTGTTCTCAACTCATGACTCATGTTCGCAATAAACTCATTCTTCATCTTATCGATGTTCTTGAGCTCATAATGTGCACGCGCCAGTTCGTCCTCTTCCATTTTGCGTGCGGTTATGTCCTCCCCAGATATAAGGACCTCAGTAGGCTTTTTGTCCTCATCCTTCAAGATCACATAGTGCCATTCGATCAGTTTTCTATCCCCATGTTTTGTGATCACGGTGTTTTGGATGGTGTCAGGTAATTCCACTGGCTCCTTCAGCAGTTCAAGAAAATGTTCCCGTTGCTTATCAGTTTCATCCTCTGGTATGAACGTATCGAACCAGTTCTTACCTACGATATCTTCTTTGTTATATCCCAGGATCCTACATGCTTTATGGTTGGCAAGGTGTACTCTTAGGTCCCTGCCTATGGTCAGCATCGGGGAGCCGGCGATATCTATGTATTTTCTTGCAAGATTGCGCTCCTGTATTAGCTTATCCCGGAGAAATTTGATCGTCAACAGCGAATGTACACGTTTTCTGATCACAGATGCCTTGGTGGGTTTGTTTATGAAGTCGTCCGCTCCTTCCTCAAGACTCCGGATCTTCTCTTCCTTGTCCACCAGAGCAGTTATCATTATTATGGGAATAAGCCTCGTTCCATCTGTATTTTTCAATTTGCGACAGATATCATGACCGCTTATATCGGGCAGCATTATGTCAAGAAGGATAAGATCTGGATGTTGGGTCGTTGCCATTTGCAGTCCCTCTGTGCCAGAGTAGGCCTTGAGGATACTGTAATCGGGTGTGAGGATAGCTTCCAGTAGGTCAACGTTGGATGGCCCATCATCCACTATAAGTATTGTTGGAGACGTATCTCCAATCATAATTGGTCACCTAGATGTTGTGTAATGTCTATTTTCGTGTGGCACAGTATCATACCCATACTCCCAACGTCATGAACTGTTCATCAATGCTTATTAATGTTCCTTAGCAGGATATATTCCTTTTATGGTTGATAAAATCTTTCGTATAGAAATGTGTGAAGTATTAATACCTTTCTCGCTTCTGTGTCCTTCCTTTCCTATGTATCAGGCATTTCCACGTGTTGCCCACAAGGTCTAGTCGGCCTGCGATCTTTAGTCCTTCATATACCAGTGTCTGGTTACGTGGGTCCCGGTATTGCAGAAGAGCACGTTGTATCTTTTTTTCCCTGCGTGACGTGGTTACATGGATATTCTTTCCGGTGAAGGGATCGATACCTGTGTAGAACATACAGGTGGCGGTGGTCATCGGTGTGGGTGTGAAATCCTGTACCTGCCTGGAATATCGACCCGTGTCGCGTATATATTCTGCAGTTTCTACCATATCTTGCATGGTACATCCCGGGTGTCCTGACATTAGGTAGGTGTTCAGGTACTGCTCTTTACCGAGCTCTTTATTGATCTTTGTGAATAGGTTGGCAAACTTCTCAAAGACGGCACGCGGGGGCTTGCCCATGATCTCGGTGACTCTGTCAGAGTAGTGCTCCGGTGCGACACCCAGCTGTCCGCTGATATGGTACTTGCACAGATAGGTGAGATAATCCGGCTGCAACAGGGCCAGGTCATAGCGTACACCATACCCTACGAACACCTTTGAGACACCGGGGACCTGCCGCAATCGTTCGAGCATCTCGATGTTCTTGCTGTGGTCAGTGTCAAGGGACGGACAGGGTTCTGGATAGAGGCAGTACCGGTTGCTACATGCTCCTTTTTTGTCCCATTGTGTGCACTTCATGCCGTACATGTTGGCGGAGGGGCCGCCCACTCCGTTGATGATGCCTTTGAAATCCTTCAATCCTGTTAACTGAGTGGCCTCGCGGACGATGGAATCAATGCTGCGGCTTGTGATGATGCGGCCCTGGTGCTGCGTGATGGCACAGAAAGCGCAGCTTCCGAAACATCCCCGATGAGTGGTGATTGAGAATTTGACGGGTTCCAGGCCCGGAACGGGCTCACGGTATGAGGGGTGGGTATTGCGGGTGAAGGGCAGTTCGTAGACATGGTCCAGTTCATTGGGCGGAAGGGGTTGTGCGGGCTGGTTCTGGACAATGACGGTCTTGGGATGCGGCTGGACCAGGCATCTGCCATGGACGGGGTCCTGTTCATGGTACATGGCGGCAAAGGAACGGGCAAAGGCCCGTTTATCGCTGGAAACTTCGGTGTAGGACCCCATCTCGATGATGTCCTGGAGGTTCCCCTTCCTATCCTTCCATTCTTTGACCTTCATTTTCCAGGCCGTGCCCGGGATGTCAGTGATCTGTTTGATGTCCTGTCCGCTGGCAAGCCGCCTGGCGATATCAACAGTCTGTGTTTCTCCCATTCCATAGACCAGTATGTCGGCGGGAGCATCGGCCAGTATGGACTTGCGCACTCTGCCCGTCTGGAAGTCGTAGTGAGCGAACCTTCGCAGTGAGGCCTCAACTCCTCCGAGGACGATGGTGGTGTCGGGATAGGCCTGACGTATGCGGTTCGTGTATACGATGCTTGCCCGGTCGGGTCGAAGGCCGGGTCTGCCTCCGGGTGCGTACACGTCCTTCTTCCGAGGTTTGAGGGACGGGGTGTAATTCGACACCATGGAATCCGTGTTCCCGGCGGTCACTGCGAAGAAGAGACGGGGTTTACCCAGTTTTGTGAAATCGTCTACCGTGTCCCAGTTGGGCTGGGCGATAATGCCTACATGAAAACCTGCGTCTTCCAGTACACGCCCGATGAGGGCCGCACCGAAACCGGGGTGGTCCACGTATGCATCGCCGGTGACTATGATAATGTCAAGCTGGTCCCATCCGCGTTGTGCGGCTTCCCGGAGGTCCATAGGGAGTGGGTGCATATGGTTGTTCACGTCATGGTGTTCTATTTTGTTGCTCATGATCTCTCACATCGATCGTGCCATTTTCAGGGACAGGCGTATCTGTCGGTTGATGTTGTCGTGGGTCACAGGTCCATGGCCCGGGTAGAGGGTCTGTACATCAAGGCGGGTGAGCTTTTCAATGGATCGGCTCAGGTCCCTGGCAGAGCCGCCTGCAAAGTCAGTGCGTCCGATGCTGCCACCGGGGAAGATGGTGTCGCCTGAGAACAGACTCTTTGAATCTGGCTCGTAGAGACAGATCCCGCCGGGTGTGTGGCCGGGGGTATGGATCACCTCGAGGGCTTCCCCGTTATCAAGGGGAATGGTGTCCCCGTCCTGGTAGGTGATGTCCGCTTTGATATCCGGGGCAGGGTGGCCGAAAATGGAGGATACGCTCATTATATCGTCGTTGAGGTGGGTGGCATCATCCCGATGTATTGCGATGGGGGATCCGCTTGTTTCTGCTATCTGGCCAGCTGAGGCGGTGTGGTCGTAGTGGCAGTGTGTCAGTATAATGAGTTCAAGGTTGTGGATGTCGATGTGTTCCTCTATCTGCTGTACCAGTCTGTCGGGGTTCATTGAGGTGTCGATGAGGATCTTTCCGTTGACAAGGTACGTGTTGGCATCGTAGGGTGATGTCCTGATTTGATGGACGTTCATAATTCTTCCTGGCTCCTTACAGGCCAAAGGCCCTGTAGGTGTTCTTTCGTGTGATCTCTGCTACCTCGGTTTCTTCCATCTGGCGCAACTGTGATATCGTTGAGACGGAGTCGACCATGTAGGCAGGTTCGTTCCTCCCTTTGCGGGGAGAGAGGTATGGGCTGTCCGTCTCGATGAGCATTCGATCCAGGGGCAGGGTCTCTGCCAGGGATTGGTGGTGTTCTGAGAAACAGACCAGGGTGGAAATTGATATGTAGTAGCCAGCATCGGTTATTTCCTGCATTGTGTCCAGGGGCCCGCCGTAGCAGTGGAAGATCACACGGTCCAGGTCCTGTACCATCTGCAGGGCATCTGCCTCGGCATCCCGGCCATGGATGACAAGGGGGAGGCCTGTGCTTTCGGCGATGTCGATCACCTTCCTGAAGACCTCTCGCTGGTGTTCGTGTTCCTTTTCGTCTGTGTGGTGGTAGTAGTCCATGCCCGCTTCGCCAATGGCGATGGCTCGATGGGCGTTTGCCTCGAGCTGGGTCAGGATGTTCTGGGCAACCTCGTCGCCGTAATGGGAAACGACCAGGGGACTGAGGCCCAGGGCCGGATGGATAAAATCGTATTGTTCGGCAAGTGCGAGCGTTGAGAGGTTCGTCTTGTGGTCGATACCGGAGTTGACCATTTCCAAAACACCGGCATTGCGTGCGCGCTGGATGGTCTCGTCACGGTCGCGGTTGAATTTGGGGAAGTCCAGATGACAGTGGGCGTCGATGATAGTTGCTGACATGTTCCTCATGTTTTAAGGAGCATGTTAATAGCTGTTACGAGTGCGTCTACCGATGCCAGCACGATGTCGGTACTTGCTGCACGTGCGGACACGATCCTGCCGTTCTCGTCCTGTACACTGACGATGACCTCTGCCAGTGCATCCGATCCGCCGGTCACGGCCTCGAGCCGGAAATCACGTATGCTGATGTTGGCATCGTCTCCAATAATGCTGGTCACTGCCTTGAGGGCGGCATCCACGGGTCCGACCCCCACGTTGGATATGACCTTCTCTTCGTCATTGATGATGGCCTTGACCACTGCTGTGGATGTGGTGACATTGCCTGTCATAACAGAGAGTTCCTTGAGATCGATGGCTGGTTTACCTTCGGGTTTGCCGAGGACGGCAAAGGCCACTGCGTAGAGGTCCGCGTCCGTGATGCGTTTGCCTTTGTCTGCGATCGCCTTGATCTTTTCGAGAATAGACTCGAGTTGCTCTTCGGTCGGGTGGATGTTTGCGGATTCGAGTGATCTGAGTACTGCATGTTTTCCAGCATGTTTGCCAAGGACGATGCGGCGCGTGTGACCCACCATCTCGGGGGTCATGATGCCGGGTTCGAATGTGTCGGATCTTTCCAGGACGCCATGGGTATGTATGCCTGATTCGTGGGCAAAGGCGTTCTCTCCGACGATTGGCATGTGTGGAGGTATTGCGATGGTGGTGTAGCGCTCGATCATGCGTGAGGTTTCGACGATATATTCGGTGTTGATGTTAGTCTTTGCACCATAGATAGAGTGCAGGCTCATCACTGTTTCGCCGAGATCGGCATTGCCGGCACGTTCTCCGAGACCGTTAATGGTTACCTGTGCCTGGCTGGCGCCTGCTTCGATGGCCATGAGGCTGTTGGCTACAGCAAGACCGAAATCGTTGTGGCAGTGGGTGTCGATGGGGATGTTGATCTTGTCATTGATGTTCCTGATAAGGTTGTACATGCTCGATGGTGCCATAACTCCTACCGTGTCGGGCACGTTGATGATGTCACATCCTACTTCCTGGACCGCGTGGAAGATCTCGAGCAGGTATTCGAGGTCGGTACGTGTTGCGTCCATTGCCGAGAACATGCATTTGAGTCCGTGGTCCTTGACGCGTTCGACGGCACCTACTGCCATGTCGAGTACCTCTTCGCGGCTCTTGCGTATGGTGTGTATTCGCTGGATATCGGATGTGGAGACGAAGGTGTGTATCATGTCCACTCCTATGTCGATACCGATGTCTATGTCCTTGTTAAGGACACGTGCAAGTCCACATACGCTGGAGTTTAGTCCCTCGCTTGCGATGGATCGGACGGATTCTCTGTCACCCGCCGATGCTATCGGGAACCCTGCTTCGATGATATCCACCCCCAGTTTGTCAAGCTGGCGCGCGATATCGATTTTCTGTTCAGGAGTAAGGGATACCCCAGGGGTCTGTTCCCCATCACGTAGGGTGGTGTCAAAAATGCTTATTCTTTTGTCCCTGATCGATTCATTGCTGTAAAAATCGATCCCTCAGTTTGGTATTTGGATCCATGATAATCACTAGTTATTACCCAATCGATGGTATAAATATTATGCGTAGCTGCACAGTTCGTTGTAGCGCAGTGACACCATATGACACAGAATCTTTATATAGAATGCCCATATTGTAGGGCTGCTCTCAATGAGAAGGGCAACGCGGCACCAGATGGTGATTCTGCGGATGCCTGTTGAGGGTGGATATGTTCATGTGCATCAATTGCTTCGTGTGGTCTGTGTCGATACGACATGGCCAGTGATCTTCTGAACAGGAAGGTATATATACGATACAGGTGTTCATGAGTTCCCTCACACAATGTGTGTGGGTTATTAATCACCGCCTTAATGGAGACCGGAGCTTTTCCGGTCTGACGTTGGATTTGGCAGTTCGGTTAATTCTGATCGGTAGTGTATAACTACAAAGAATTAACCAACTAGATGTGCAAAGACTCTTTTGAAGAGTTCTCCA
>JAYEHR010000003.1:0-7041 GCA_034659615.1 Methanobacteriota archaeon
ATAAGAGATGTTGACCACCGGAGGATCAGCAGCCGAAGATGGAATGCTCATGGACGCAGTACTGCTACTGATCAAAAGGACAGTGACTATCAGAACGCCAACGAAGAATGATCTTTTGCCCATATAATTATACCAATATGCCAGTGATCGATTATTCTGAATAACTACAAATTTGCTGTATTGTAAAAGGCTTGTAAAGGGAGTAGCGCTTATCGGTCTTTAAGTTTTAGATCAGAATGTTATATGAAAAGAAAAGCGCAAGGTCATATTGAAAACAGAATTTGGTGGTGGTGGTGGTACAATATGAAAACTGTCTCTCGACCTTGCTCTAATGAACAGAATATATGCACATGCATATAAAGATGACGTGCACATATATCGCATATGCATATACCTGCTGAAGATAAAACGCTATCGTCAAGACTTAAATAACCATACACATACTTACAATAAGCAATAATATCTGTACGAAGAACATATGACTTTCGAACCGGAAATTATATTTCATCTTGACCATATTCTACTATCTGATAACAATGCAAGAATATAAGTTAAAACGTGGAACTTCACCGGACATCGAACGAATGTACACTGAACTAAGCGAGTGTTTCCCCAGTGAGATCAGGAGGGAAGAAGGAAAACTGATCACTTCTTATGGAGCACTATCAAAATTATCGATATGGATGGATGGGAAGATACTGGTAGTTGACACCGTTTCAAATAACGAGGAGGTTGATGATGAAACTATCCTGGATACGAACAAGAGGTTCAGGGAGTTCCTGAACAGATCGACCGGATATTCAGCAAAGGAACGTGCGAAAAAGTCCAAGAAGAGCGTTTCAAAATAAGTGGATCATTGATCATCTGTGACATTCGTAAACAGGGGATTCCTGGAAACTCTCAAGAGCTTCGACATACCAACATGTCTGAGGATATGCGCAGGTACCGATGGGTCCGTCACATTCCTGCTCGAGATCATGACAAAGAACGATGTCTCGGTGGAAACGGAGGAACAGTATATCGTATCTGCTGATGAGGACATGGCAGCCCTGCTGGGGATAGTGCCCGGGGAATATGTAAACCATCGCACTGTAACACTGCTTGCGGGAGGGGTTCCCTATGTTCATGCCCTGTCACTGGCCCCTATCGAAAGGATGCCTGCAAGTATCAGGCAGGACATGATGCAAGCCGACATACCGATCGGCAAGATCCTGAGGAACTCTGGCGTGGAAACACGACGGGATTTTGACATCATCGAAATGGACGATGGACAGGACCTGTTCGCAAGTGAACTGGTACTATCCCGCACCTACAGGATCGTGCATAACAACACTACCCTGATGTGGATCCGGGAACGGTTTCCAGCAGATGAACGCTGGAATCTCTGAACCGACCGAAAAGTTCATAATTGATTCCATGTATGTAGAGGCCGCAATGCTATACAGAGTGCCTCGGTGGCTTAGGGGTATTGCGCGTCCTTGGTAAGGACGAGGTCGCGAGTTCGAATCTCGCCCGAGGCTTTCTTCTTTTTTGGTTACAAAAACCACATCACAATTAATGGACTGTGCAGAGAGATGATTTTCAATTGTGAATATTTGCTTGCAGGATGTCGCACTATCCACTCAATGTTGAGGAGATCATATATTCTTGATCAACTCAACTTATAAGTCTTTCAGCGGCTGCTACGATCTCTGTGGCAGTCCTGACATAGGCATCAGCACCTATCCTATCAGCATATTCCTGTGTAACAGGAGCACCACTGATCATCACTTTTACATCATTCCTAATTCCCTTTTCTTTTAATAGAGTGATTATCTCCTCGAGATTTATCATTGTCGTACTTGTCATAGAAGATACTGCAATGATGCTGGCTTTATTCTCAATTACTGCATCGACGATCTCTGATGCATATAGGTCCTTCCCGAGGTCGATGACCTTAAACCCTGCAATTCTTAGCATACTTGATGCAATGTTCTTTCCCAGATCATGAGTATCATTCTTGACAGTGCCTATAACGACAGTGCCCTTGTTTTCAATATATGTCCCACTTTCAGCCAGTCTTTCAGCCATGAGATTGTTCGCTTTATCAAAGATAGAAGTGGAACTCATCAACTGGGCAAGGAAATATTCTCTTTCTTCAAATCGTCTCACAATTTCAGATAGAGCCTCACCGAACTTGTCTAAAAGGTCTTCTGCGTCATATCCGCTTTCAAACCACTTTTCAATGACATCGAAAACTCCCTTTTCATCAATTTCTACAAATGATCCGTATGCTTCCCCAAGAAGTTCCTTTTTAGATAGCATTATGATTCCTCTTTAAAATGCACAATAAATGTTCATAGAACACTATCTATAACTATTTAATTGTGTACTCAAGCAGATCCAACCGCAAGGAAGATTTTAATGCAGCATCCTTTTTTGGTCTCACCGACCATCCCAGAGCCTGAACACGCCACCCTCACTACAATAATCGTTGATAATCCCTTCTACCGGAAGTACGTTTTTATCCCTTGAATACCTACTGTAATATTGATGGATGGTAGGAACAAGATCTATAACAATCTCAATGATCTGTTCGATCGATACTCGGGAAAAGAGAAACTTGAGGAAGAGATCGACAGACTTCAATCTCATATAGTAGAGCTTGAGATAGATATAAAGAGAATCACGAAGAATGAGGATACTACCAGACATGCTCTGTCTGCAAAGCAGGAGGCTGAGGAGAAGCTCAATGCAGCAAATACCAGGATGGAGACCCTTGAGCATGAGGTTGACAGATTAAAGGAAGAAAATGCGGAAGAGATATCTTTCCGATATATAGAGAATATTCCTCCCCGGATGATACGATCCTACCTGTCGCAGATCGCATCGCTTCGAACAGACCATGATTCCCTGATAACAGCTTATGTTCCCGCCGAACAATCGATCAATGAGATGAAAGATTCTGATCGAATGTTGGAGTATATTGATACGGCAGACCAGAACCTGATCAAAAAGATCGGAAATGATACCGGTTATGTATTATTCTACGATACCGCTCGTATGATCTGCGAGGTGGCCACACCCCCATTACCAATAACACGGTCCAGCTGGGAGTTCAATGACAGGTTCGACGTCAGTGACCTGCAGACCCTTACAGAAATGGATCTTAATATCTGCATA
This sequence comes from Methanobacteriota archaeon, assembly GCA_034659615.1. Taxonomy (GTDB): domain Archaea; phylum Halobacteriota; class Methanosarcinia; order Methanosarcinales; family Methanosarcinaceae; genus JAIOTO01. Next base: position 3,163 of record JAYEHR010000003.1, read on the forward strand.
GTTGCAGCCCATGCCGGACAGTCTCTGGTGGGAATTACCCACAACAGGCATGAGTTCACCAACTATCAGATCGTACAGAGCAGCGTTAAGGCCAAACATACAAAGGGAGGTTTTAGCCAGAGACGTTTCGAACGTTTACGAGACGAAGATATTGCACATCATACGGACAAGGTACGCAAAACCCTGACAACAATGCTATTCAATACTGATGAGAGCATCGACTACCTGATAATGTGTGGAGATGTGATGCTGGGAAGGCATGTCCTGGATGCTATGCAGTTAGACACTGTTGTTATAGAGAGGAATGTTGAAGGGCGGATCGAAAAACACAACATTGACACCCTCCTGAAAAGTCTATTCAGCTGTCGTAGATACAAATTATGAACATATTTGGTCAAACATGATCTCCAGAGATGAACTAGCAGGTATTATCGATGTAATGGGTGCTGCAACTCTTGATGAAGTGCTGAGCATCTCAATGGAACTTTCCTATATGCGAGAAGAGGACGAAGCAGGAGAGGAAAGGATCAAAGAGCTTTGCCAGAAGACGAAGGGTCAGCATATTATTGAAACTGTGTCCTCAGACGAGGTAAAAGACATTACTTCGAATGACACCGAATACTTCATCGTCGGTCCTAATGCATTTCCCGACTATCCTTCTGAATTAAGTGAGATCATCGATATCCTTGAGCTATCGGAACGAGAGCTGGACATGGATCGTGTTGTCAGGAAGTTTGCTCGAAGGCTTAAGGCGCGGCTGACATTCCTGAAGAATAGGATCAACGAACTTCCCGACCCGGCACCGATTGATCGGATCGAAGAACTTGAAAAGAAATATAGCGACCTGCTAAACCTTTACTACGATTTTGACTCCTGGCTGCCGGAGGTATTCTCACCCATGGAGGAGGATATCATCGATGCCAGCAAGACACTGGATGACATAAAGACAGCACAAGTTATTTGATACTTGTATACGAACTGGTTCAGGATCACACATGGCTCGAGATCGAAGAGACAAATATTATTGGCAGGCGAAAGTTGATGGATACCGCTCACGTGCAGCGTATAAGCTGATCCAGATCAACAGGAAGTTCAATTTAATTGAGGATAAGGATACGATCGTGGACCTCGGTGCTGCCCCGGGCGGCTGGCTGGAGGTGGGCAGAGAACTTTCAAAAGGAAAGGTCGTTGGTGTTGATATTAAACGCATATCACCCATCACCGGTGTGGACACTATTCGCGGAGACATCACTTCCGATAGGACCATCCAGAAAATCATGGATATTGTCGGCAAACAGGGAGCGGATGTGGTTATCTGCGATGCTGCTCCGAACCTCTCCGGCAACTGGAGCCTGGATCATGCAAGATCCATTAATCTTGCAACCTCGGCACTGGAATGTGCAAAGAAGATCCTCAAACCACAGGGGCATTTCGTTGTGAAGGTCTTCCAGGGAGATATGTTCAAGGGTTACCTTGATGAGGTTCGCGGCAATTTTACCTACACTCGTGCCCATTCACCAAAAGCATCCCGGTCAGAGAGTGCTGAGATATATGTAGTCGGGAAGAAGTTCCTTACTGCCCCCCTCAAAAAGAACGATGAGTTCGAAGTCCATATCACAAAAATAGGGACAGGTGGCGACGGTGCTGTTCAGATCGAAGGATTCATGGTCTTTGTGAAAGATGTAGGATTAGGTGAGACCGTAAGGATAAAGATAGCAGACGTGAAACCAAATTTTGCTTTTGCGAATGTTGTTGAACGTATCTCCAAGTAAAACTGGAGACCCCAACAGGAGAAGCTCCTTCCTGCTGCCTGATCAACCCAAGTACATGAGATTATAATAATATGATATACTGTTCAAAAAACTGAAACTGCAGATGATCCGGCACTCATCGATCCTGAAGGGTCTCCACCTCTTCCACAAGTCTTTTGCCGGATGCTATCTCGTCCACACTGTGCACAGAAGCTCCTACTTTCTCGATCACATGCCTGATGGCCTCATAATCAAGGTCGTCGCCTTCAATGGTGATCTTGATATTCTCTGTTTGTTGGTCTACTTCATACAGGCTCAGATTGACACCTGCTATACCATCCAATACGCTCAACTTACTTGCCAACTCTATTGTAGAGGGGTGATGCAGTTTTAATACATCCAGAACCAATCGTTGTATTCCTGTCAATTTATTATCCGTCCTTAATATCCGGCATATCCGGCCGGTCATAGAATAAGGTTCCTTTTCAACCTCATTCCTTATAAAGCTTATTTCATCCTTCCTGCATAAACATTTTATGACGGGAAACATACATCATTATATATTCCAAAACGATTCTAAATATGAGGTGAACTTATGATAGATCTACATACACACACGATATTCAGTGATGGGGAAGTCATCCCAAGCGAACTTGTCCAGAGAGCAGTGATAAAAGGATATGAAGCGATTGCATTGACGGACCATGTGGACTTTACGAACATCGAGCACGTCCTTTCCTGTGTGAAAAAGGCGAAATATCTGGAAGATGTTCTGGACATACGTGTACTTGTCGGCGTGGAGATCACACATGTACCTCCTTTAAAGATCCAATCCCTTGCCAGAGAGGCTAAAAAGCTGGGTGCTGAGATCATAGTGGTACACGGAGAAACGATCACCGAACCTGTGGCACCGGGTACGAACGCCGCCGTTGTCGAGATCGAAGAAGTGGATATATTATCCCATCCTGGTTTCATAACCCTTGAAGAAGCAGAGAGAGCGATCGAGAACGATGTCTATCTTGAGATCACATCCCGGAATGGGCACAACCGGACAAATGGACATGTTGCGAGGATAGGATTGGAGGCAGGTGCAAACCTGATCGTCAATACGGATACGCACAGTCCCGATGACCTGATCACGCAGGACACTGCTATGAAGATCGCAATGGGTGCAGGGTTGACCGAAAAACAGGCCAAAGAGACTCTGGCAAATTCAAAACGTCTGTTAGAGTCAGTGCCCCCGTACTAAAGTAGTGGGGCTTCCTGTCTCTAGATCTTATGAAAAAACAAGAACAGGATATCCAACGGTTTCAGGTACCATGTGCAAAAAGATCATAGACATTAGCGTAAGTATCGCCCCCTCCATGCCTATATACCCCGGTGATCCACAAGTAGCTATACGGACAGTAGCGGATATTGATACCGATGGTTGTTCAGTGTCAGAGATCACCCTTGGCAGCCATACCGGCACCCATATCGATGCACCTTCTCATATATTGAAAAACGGAACCAGTATGGACAGACTTTGCCTGGAGGAACTTATAGGTAATGCGCTTGTGCTGGACCTGTCTTCAAATGTGTCCAATATCACATCCGATGACCTTGATCGTGCATACAGCAGGGATGATCGTGATGATGATTGCAGTATATTGCTGATCAAGACCTCGAATTCAAGGATATGGAACGAAATGACAGAGTTCGATCTTGAGAACATGGTCTGCCTTGATGAAAGTGCTGCGGAGTGGGTGGTCCACCGCGGCTTCACGACTGTAGGTGTTGATGGATTCTCGGTGGAGGAGGGGGAGGACAGCGATCTCCCCATACATCGAATACTATTTGAAAATGATATGAATATTGTGGAATGTCTGGACCTTGGAGAAGCAGAGGAGGGTTCATATTATTTTATCTGCTTGCCTCTCAAATTGAAAGATGGGAATGGTGCACCTGCACGTGCGATCATCGTTACGGATAAATGAAGTCAGGGTATAACCTACAGATGTATAATCAGTATCTCCGAATAAAAAATCAATTGACTATAGGATACCCTGAGGCTACGTAAATTTTATTAATCAAATTGTGTGGGTCACTATCAATGGCTCCCTGATGATCCATTAACCTACATCCCCGT
>JAYEHR010000004.1:0-27532 GCA_034659615.1 Methanobacteriota archaeon
AAGGACGTGAAATATTTGTTCGATAGAATGGAATCAACTGCTCCGGTAGAAGCTGGAGAAACATATGACGTAACGATCGAAGACATTGCAAAAGAAGGCGATGGAATCGGAAGAGTAGAAGGATTTGTAGTCTTTATACCAGACACATCCGTAGGCGATGAGGTCACAATTAAAGTAACAAAAGTACTGAGAAAGTTCGCATTTGGCGAAAAAGTCTAAATGAACTTTCAACGAAATGGCGAGTGGGATTAAGGTTCTTAATCCCCTTTCCACAACCTTTTTTTCTCGTAGGTCGAGAATTGTAGTTTCTCCTTTCCCGCATATTTTCTTATTCGAATATTTCTCTTATTCGTACATTTTCTTGTTCATATATTCTCTTTATTGCAAGAACAACATCCTTAATTGTGTGTGTTTTAACTTTCCAGATGCCGATCTGCACAAATTTGAGTTCGTATTCATACATAATACATTAGTGGGATAACTGGATAGTAGGATCGTATAAATTTCTCTACTTACCTATATATTCAATGGGATTTCTCAATTTGATTTATTTGCGGCAAGGTGTGAACTCGACGAAAATATATCTTGCTGATAGACGAAATGCCTGATAAGCAGTGCTTTTACTGCAATATCAGGTATAACTTATTAAAAAGAGGGATGATAGGCGAAGTACTCGCCATCACGAATCCAGGAAACCTTTGCGTTCAAGCCAATTGACCTGAGGCCTTGTATACTTCCAGATCACATCAGCTTTTGAATCCTGAAAACTCCAGGGGACCGCTATAACGATATCCCCTTCCCGTATGCGCATCCTCTTCTTTCTTGAGCCAGGGATCCTACCCATACGGACAATCCCATCCATACACTGTAGCGTGAGCCTTTTTCCTCCCAATAAAGTAGTTACGGTTGCCATAACCTCGCCATCTTCCTTGCGTGGGATGCGTACCCTTACTACTTCCTGCCCCCCCGCAGTATTTCCCTTGCTCTTCTTCTTGTTAAATTTTCTATAGTTTGCCAGTTTAATACCTCTTTGATGGTATAACATGATTACCAGAGTTCAACGTTCCTAAAATAGTCATGATAAGATTAACATGAACTACTTTCACACCCTGGAGGATGACAGTTAAAATCCATTGAATCACAAAAATGGATATTATCAGCTGACCATATACCAGTGTTTCTGCAGCTAGATTTGTGTCAATGTATATATAACCTATTGAAACTAGGGTGTTTTGACGGAACGTGAACATAAATCGTATAAAAAAACTACGTGATATTGAAGGATCTAGCTATTTTCCGGATGCATGGAGTGAAAAGAATGGGAGAAATCAGAGTGGGCCTAACCGGATTCGAACCGGTGATCGCCCGGTTATGAGCCGGGCGCTCTAACCAGACTAAGCTATAGGCCCAACAAATATAAGACGGACGCCGCCAACAGGGCTCGAACCTGTGACATTCTGGTTAACAGCCAGACACTCTACCAACTGAGTTATGGCGGCATTCTATATGCGTCCTATCGCGAGCCATTCTAACGCATATATTGTACTTAAAGCTTTTGTGTCGACTACCACTCCCCATTCATAATGTTGAAAACATGATCCACAATGCATCAATATGCTAGCACATTAGCATCTTGATATCCAAATCAGGATCTATGAAGGTCAGGTCTTGATATTACCCGCATATTCTCCCACAATGGGGATCGACTCTCCACAATACTTACATTTATTGTCCGGCGTGATATTGTATTCCTGCACATCGAACACACCACGCCTGACCAGCAACTCACCGCATGCCGGGCAGAACGTATTCTCATATTGATGACCGGGCACATTCCCTATATAGACATACCTGACCCCCTCCTCCTTTGCAATATCATGAGCCTGCTCAAGAGTTTTAACCGGTGTGGATGGCAGGTCCTGCATGTGATAAAAGGGATGGAAACGTGTAAAATGCACAGGTGTATCCTTTCCCAGGTTGTCACGCACCCACTGCACAAGCTGTCGTAACTCGTCCGGAGAATCATTCTTTGTAGGAATGATCAGGTTGATGACCTCCACATGCATTCCCAGCTCACGTGCCAGTTTTGCGGATTCCAGTACCGGCGCCAGTCTGGCACTGGCCACCTCCTTGTAGAAGTCTTCAGTGAAAGCCTTGATATCCACCCTGAAGGCATCAAGATAGGGGGATATGTGCCGCAGTGCCTCCGGTGTGATGGAACCATTGGTTACATATGCGGTGGCAAGTCCCGCCTCTTTCGCCAGTCTGGCACAATCGTACGAATACTCATACCAGATTGTCGGCTCATTGTAGGTCCAGGCAAAGCAGCGCGACCCGGAGGCAACTGCACGCTCGACCGCACGCTCCGGCGTGATCTCCACTGACACCGCCTCATCAAGCCCTACCTGGGATATCGTCCAGTTCTGGCAGTACTTGCACCTGAAATTACATCCGATCGTCCCCAGGGAATACGCATGTGAGCCCGGATAAAAATGAAACAGCGGTTTTTTCTCGATGGGATCCACAGCCTCACTGGAAACCGTATTATAGATCAGACTGTACAGTACTCCATCACGATTCTCACGTACCCTGCAAAATCCCCTTTTACCCGGTGCGATCGTACACCTTCGATAACAAACACCACATCGTACCTTATCGTCATCCAATTTTTCATACAACATTGCTTCTTTTAGCATTTGGATTCCCCCATACTGACATTGTCCTGATAATTAAAAAACCTGATCATCGAGTTATTACAGTGAACTGCATAATGGTGACAAAAAATCAAAAAATATGACCAGTGGATTTGATCGGGAGCAGACAAAATAGACCCCATAACATGGTCACTATCAGACAGGATTGGCCCTGGTGTTGATCGTAGTCCAGTCCATATATAACTATGTCCACATTGTCCGGGAATAACTCGATACTCATATGATCAGTGCCGTTCGATACACTGTAATTGGTAGAATGTTCAAGCTCGATATCCTCTACAGAGCTGTTAAAAATAATTGATCCGGGCAAGGACTGAGTGGTATTCACACAAATATTGAGAAATCAGGTATCTCATCTTCCATATCCTATCCGCCTTGATATCATAAAAAATAATGAATGGAGAGAATATCATTAGAAGCAAGAAGAATATATCGTCATCAAGTACTGACACAATCCTGCTCTCGTCCGGATTCACTTTGAAACTTTGGACTGTGTCCTGTGAGTCAAAACAGGGCGGAGTGACATAATTTTACAAACTATATACTATGAAAAAATGAAATGATGTGCAGCAATGATCAGCTCAGAATTTTTATATGAACCGATGCCACTACCACAACAAAAATACTCAGTACTTTCTGCTGAGCATATAATCCGCTATTGCCAACAGAGTTTCTTTGGCCTGTGAATCTTCAAGAATATCCAATTTCACTTTACCCTGCTCCAGATATGACGTTGCAAGATCCTTTGCATAATCGATCGAACCGAAATCTTTCAGCATAGAAAGGGCCTCGTCGATCTGTTCCTGCGTGGCACTTCCTTTTCCGAAAACATCAAGCTTAACGCCATGTTTGAATGCATGGATCGCGATCAGAGTCTTCTTACCTTCCATCAGGTCACTACCCCGCACCTTCCCCAATACATCCTCTGGCGTAATAAGATCAAGAACGTCATCATGTATCTGGAAACTTATGCCTGTGAGGCAGCCGAAATCATAGAGTGCATCAGCAACTTCATCCGATGCGCCTCCCAGTAGTGCACCCATCTTTGCGGCTGCACCATACAGTACCGAGGTCTTTTTCATGATCATTTCAAGGTACTCATCTTCTGAAACATCATCGCGACCCTCAAATTCGATGTCCAACCACTGGCCCTCGCATATCTCTGTACAGGTCTTTGAGAGAAGGGATACACATTTGATAAGGCTATCAGGTTTAGCATCCATTCCGGCAAGAATCTCGAATGCCTTGGAATATAGGGTATCTCCTGCGAGAATGGCACCTTCCGAGCTCCATTTTATATGTAGTGCAGGCATTCCCCTTCGGACGTCGTCCTTATCCATAATATCATCATGTATCAGAGTGAAATTATGCACAAGTTCCACAGCTACAGCTGCTGGAATGACTGACTCCATATCACCGTTCACAGCCTCTGCCGCGAAAATGAGAACTGCAGGACGCAGTCGTTTGCCACCCGCATCCGGCAGATATCGAGAGGCCTTGTACAGCTCTTCCGGGTGAGTAATGGGGAGTAACTCCCCAATACCCTTATCCACATGGACACTTAGTGCCTTGATCTCTTCGATTACGTTCATATTCGATCACAGCTTTTGAGTATTTTGAATATTTACTCCTCGATATATAACTCTTCGCCATTTCTCAGAAGATGTACGGTATCTCCAAGGACATATCCTGCATCTTCTGCCATTTCAATGTATGAACTGTGCATGTGAATATGCCCATGAGCAGGGATCACATGTTCAGGATTAATCAAGCGCAGCAGTTCCCAATGGTCCTCGCGGTAGGCATGGCCAGATACGTGTACGCCATCATATATCCTGGCACCACGCATTCGAAGCTTGGTCTCAACTGCATAGCGGTTCGCCTGTGTCATTGGAGTAGGGATCACATTTGCAGAGAAGATCACACGGTCCCCTGATTCGATCTCGTAAGGAGTTTCCCCATTTGCCATACGTCCGAGAATGGCACCCGGTTCCCCCTGATGTCCTGTCACGATAGGGAGGTATTTCTCCTTGCCCTTTTTCATGATCTTAGCAAAGGCCTTATCGATCTCTCTGCGTTTGCCATAGATCTCAACGTTCTTCGGCAAGTCGATGTAACCCAGTTCTTTTGCGGTTACAACATATTTGTCCATTGAACGTCCCATAAGGACCGGAATGCGTCCCATCTCTTCGGCAAATGTGATGATCGAATTGATACGTGCGATGTGGGATGCGAACGTGGTGATGACCATACCAACATGGGATTCCTCAGTCCCCAGAAGAACATCGCGCACCATGTCATGTGCTACTTTCTCGGACGGTGTTTTCCCAGGATGGTCTGCATTTGTACTCTCTACTATCAAAGCAACTACACCTTCTTCCCCAAGTTCTCGCAACCGATCAAAATCGGGTGCTTCTCCGAGTGTGGGTGTACGGTCGAGTTTGAAATCACATGCATACAGAATAGCACCTGCAGGTGTGTGTATCGCAACAAATACACAATCAATGATACTGTGTTGCATGCGGATCAGTTCAATTGACAACTCATCCGTTACCTGATAGGTACCTCCAGCTTTTACGGTGAGAACCTTGTTCTTGACACCGAACTTACGCTCAGAATCGATCTGCTGTTGTATGAGAGCTGTCGTATAGGGGGTCCCGATAATTGGAGCTGAATAGCGGTGAGCTAGCTTGGGGATCGCCCCTATATGGTCCAGGTGACCGTGCGTACAAACTATGGCACATACATTACCATTGACCTGTTTCATGATCGTATCGTCGGGGATCGCACCCATCTCGATAAGATCAAGGGAATGCATCTTGTCCACTTCAACATCCTCATGGATCTGTACTCTATCAAGGCGCAAGCCCATATCTACGATAATAATATTATCATCAACTCGTATGGCAGTCATATTGCGGCCCATTTCGTTGTAGCCACCGACTGCAATTATTCCAATATCTGTCATTTAAATCCTCCAAAATAATTTTATGATCATTAATCGTTCCAATAATCCATTATACATATAATATGCATTTTATAGTGTTCTTTATGTGTTTTATGATCTATTTAGTAATATTTTTACTACTTTCGTCCTTTATCAGATGAATAAATATTAAACTCGTGAAGATATACCTTACAAGGCATTTGACCTCAGTTCGATATCCTTTATGCCAAATCCTCGTTGTGTTAAATATTCAAGTGTCTGCCCTGTAACCACAGGAGCGAACCGACGTAAACTTTCAATGTCCTTACATCCACAGAGGAACATCGCGACCTTCAACTCATCGATCATTCGTCCCAGACGCTCAGCCACAGCATCCCCCCCTTCAAGAGCCGGTCCCACAAATGGAAGGGCTGCACTGGCAGCACATGCACCCAGGGAGATGGATTTTGCGATGTCCAGGCCTGTGCGTATTCCCCCAGTAGCTATAATTGGAAGAGATACCTTGCACTCGATGATACTTGCTGCTGTAGGAATTCCGAAATCCCAGAACAGCTCCCCAAGCATTTTGGATGGCGTGTCGGCGCTATCAGTTGCGCGGTATACTTCAACCCCTGCCCAACTGGTGCCCCCTACACCTCCAATATCGATGGCTGATACACCGGCGTCCTTCAAGAGAAGGGCATCTTCCCTGGATATCCCTGCACCGGTCTCTTTTACGATGATGGGGAGCTTCAAGGAACAAATTTCCCGGATGGCTTCGAGACATCCCGATGCATCCCGATCACCTTCTGGCTGGATGGCCTCCTGCAGGAAATTCAGATGGATCGCCATTGCGTCCGCATCCAGCATCTCGACCAGCATTTCTATCTTTTCAATACCATATCCCTGTATCTGGGCAGCGCCCACGTTCCCGTAGATAAAGGCATGGGGTGCTTCGTCACGGACCACCCTGAAGGATGGCTCCTGGGATGGATCCTCTATAGCTGCCCGCTGGCTTCCAACCCCGATCCCCACACCCATAGCCTCTGCCGCCTGTGCAAGTGCAGCATTTACAGGTATCGTGTCAGGATGTCCTCCGGTGATCGATGCGATCAGGAATGGAGCCTCCAGGCGATTGCCGAAGAGATCTATCGACATGTCAATATTGTCCATGTTTATCTCGGGCAGAGCCCGATGTACCAGAGTCACATCATTAAATCCTGCGCTAACACTCCTTGATTCTACGGAACGTTCTGCACATAGTTTCATGTGCTCTATCTTTCTCTGAGATGTGCTCATGGTAAACCATCATTGAATCTGTTTATCTGTTATTGCTGTGCCTATATTTTCGCCTCTCAAGAAGCTCAGGACGTTGCCACCGACCCCTGCATTGAAGATATATGAAGTGGTACCTGATGTCCGGCACAGTTCAAGAAGCTCGAGGACCTTGCCAAGCATACCACCGGTCACATCAGTGCTTTGTGATGCACCAATATGTCGTTTCACCTGATCGAAATTATCGAGGGTGATGTCCGCCACCGTGTAGCCCTGGCTGTCAAGGACCCCATCCTCGGCACTGCCTACACCTATACGGGATGCTCCCAGAGCAGCTCCTAGGTAGGGGACGATCTGGTCACCAGATACTATGGACACTCCCAAAACCGGATCCATTACAACATCCCCATGCAACACCGGTACGAGACCATTGTCAAGCATGATGCGAATGTTGTCCAGGAACATGTTCGTGATCCTACCATCTGATGATACCATGCAGTTCATGGGATGAACAGCGATCGCACGCACTCCTGCATCGTTCAGGGAATCTATTACCATGTCACTCAGTTCTTTTACCGATCGATGAGTGATGATGGCACCTTCGGCATCGAATCGGTCCACGAGTGAATATCTCTTTGCCTGAGGATGCCCGAACGAACCTGCACCGTGGACTACCACCAGTTTTCCTTCGTATGTGGATATCTCACGTGCCAACCGTTTGATCTCACCCTTCTTTGCGAGACCATTGTCTGCATTCTTATCGGTGATGACACTTCCACCGATCTTTAGTATAGTAATATGATCTGAATTGTTCATGTACTTGAGTCCACCCTGAGACCGGTTTTTGTCGTTTCCGTTATGATCGGGTCTCCCCCTGCAGCCAGGATCGCATCTGCAACATCCTTCACATGCGATAGATCCGCAAGGGCGACCATGCATCCCCCACCCCCGGCACCGGTGATCTTGGCGCCCATAGCTCCGGCCGCAGATGCGGCATGGACCAGTGAGGAAAGCCGGGCACTTCCTACACCTATAGCATCCAGTAATCCCTGGTTGATGTTCATCAGGTCCCCGATATCCATATAGGATCTGCTGTTCACCAATTCCTCGCCTCTGCTGGAGAGATTGCCTATGGATGAGAGGATCGGAGATATTACATCCGGATAACGCTGGCGGAGGTCCGCGACGCGTCCCACCAGTTCCCTGGTCGATGAGTATGTGTGCGTGTTCCCTATGATAATGCCACAATCCAGACTCTCCAGCGATCTTCGCTGAGGTATCCTGATCACACCGCCCATGGTACACACATAGGTGTCGGTAGGACTCGCAGCACCCTGTATGCTCATTTCGATCTCATGTCCCATGGATGCTATCGCTACATTGTCAAGACCGCAATTATACATAACGTCCAGTGCCTTGATCGTGGCAACAGTAACCGCTGCTGATGATCCGAGACCCGATCCCACAGGGATATCCGATCGTATCGTGATCTGCAGACCATCGAATGATGCAAGTTCTGACATACGCTCAACTACTGCAGAAACATATGGGTGAATGTCATGATCCAGCCCGGTCGTACCCAGAACAGATACTATCGCAACCCCATCGTGAGGCTCCACCATGACACGTGTTCGAATGTCCACTGCACAGCAGATCGCATTCTCACCATAGACCACGGCATGCTCGCCGAACAGGTATATTTTTCCGGGTGCGGAACAGGTGATCATGTTTTCAATCCATGTTTATATGTAAATGTCATTCCACAACAATTGCAGCATATCCAACGACTGCATTGGTATCCCCGGATACATCTCCACTTGTTGCATATTTAAGCAGTTCTGCACCTCTGGCACCCATCGCCTGCGTGGCGGTGAGCATTGCTGCAATCGGACCATAGCCACATACACTCGCATTCGTTTCGGCCCTGCGCCGGTATAATTCAGGTACATCCATATCCACCACTGCCTCGATCAGATACTCATCAATACGCTGAGCAACCTCCTGGGGCTGATAGTGAGTGAAATCACTGGATGCGATGAACGCTACGTTCTTTCCAAGCTCCTTGGTCGCCCTGGCGACCTCGGTGCCCACCTCTACAGCCGTCTCCTCATCCTGCAGGCCCATGCATATCGGAAGGATCTTGAAGGTATTCTTGAAACAATGCTGCAGAAATGGTATCTGCACCTCAATGGAATGCTCATACCTGTGTGCGATCTCGTCCATATCCACAATGGTACCTGCGAGACATCGACCCAATTCCACATCTGTCTCGACCTCTCCAAGAGGCGTGGACCAGACGTCCTGTGATACTGATACTGCAGACCCATATCCAGTATGGTTCGGCCCGAAGATCACATACGTATCCGCTTTGAGCAGATGTGTATACGAATGTGCAGCTACTGCGCCAGAATACACATATCCTGCGTGCGGAACAACTGCACCGATGGCATTACGATCTGATACCTCTACATTGCTGAAACAACGTCTCAAATCTTTTTTGAGACCTTTCTCACCCAATGGGTAGAACTGACCGGCAACCGTTGGTTGTCTCATACTACAGATCACTCCATATCAAAAAGGAGCCTATCTATATAAGTAGCATGCCATGACGGAAGAGAAGTCGGTTTGATAGATCAGATCCCCGCTTCAAAATCACTCAGTTCATAAGTGAAAGGGATGCCCCTTTCCTTTGCAATTTCTCGTGCAAGCAGCCAGTAGATCAGAGAAAGTGCTTTGCGACCCTTATTGTTGGAAGGGATCACAAGGTCCACATTGGATGTCATGTTGTTAGTATCACACAACGCGACCACAGGGACACCATTACTAACAGCTTCCTTGATCACCTGGGCATCTCCAGATGGATCTGTTACGAGCACAACATCCGGCTCATAGAATCCTTCCAGGGATGGGTTTGTAAGTGTTCCAGGAATAAAACGTCCTACCATGGACTTGGCTCCTATTGATTTGGAGAACTTTGTTGCAGGGAATTGACCATACTGACGCGCAGAGGCTACAAGTATCCTGGACTGATCATATTTGGACAGGAAATGTGCGACTTTCTTGATCCTCTCGTCCGTTGACTGGATATCAAGGACATAGAGACCATCTGTGCGGACACGGTATACGAACTTAAGCATATCCTGAGTCTTTTGCTGGGTCCCAATATGCACACCTGCGGCCAAGTATTCGTCGATCGGTATAAGAGATGTTGTTACTGCGTCCTCTTTATGTTCGGATCCCGGTGTACTTTCGGTCTCGACCTCTGTCTCATCAACCTCTGTCTCATCAACCTCTGCAGGCTTTAATTCTTCGACTATAGTTTGTTCAATATCTTTATCCGTTGTTTCTTCCATACACTCACCTCATATAGCTCTCTTTACTGTGATCGGGATCACGCCCTTTTCAAATTCCAATGTAGCAATGTATAGGGAATCGTTGCTGTCTGTATCTATCAGGACAGGAGCCTCCATTGATATCTGGAGAGACCTTGCACCAATGACCCTTGCACGTTCATATCTGGTATATTTCTCATTGATCAACTGATCACCTTATATAGCCCACATATAGTAATGACCTGAATATAATTACATTAATGGCTCGTCAGGAACCAAGAATAGCATTTGTTCATTAATTTCATATAAATATATAATATTATTCGGAATCCCTCCGAACATGGTCAACGTTCACTACAATAACTCCATTAACAGTCCCTAAATATAGGGAATGGGACCGCTGAGATTTGAACTCAGGTACCGGCGTGATTCGCACATATCATAATCCATAATATGAGTCCCGAACGCCGAAGGATGGTCCAGGCTACCCTACGGTCCCTTACTGGTATGGTGCCATTATATCGACAAGCTCCACATGAGCCAGGAAGATACGTCTGCAACAGTACCTTGTGATACCAAGATCATCAAGGACTGCCGCTTTATCTTCGCCATCGGCTACGCGTCGCTTGTAGTCTTCCCAGCTGCTTGCAATTACCTTTCCGCATGTGAAACAGCGAACTGGAAACATGTGTAACTTACCTCACCTGTAGGATTTCTGATATCTCGCACGTGCACCAGGTCCGCCGAACTTCTTGGATTCCTTCTGTCGGGAATCGTTCACCAGCAGACTACGATCATACGCCATGAGGGTATCACGGAGCTCGGTATCGTTGGTCCATTCAACAAGACCTCTTGCGATCGCGGTCCTTATGGCATTCGCCTGACCAATGATGCCGCCTCCACGGACATTTACGTCGATGTCAAGGCCTGACACTACATCGCCTGCCAGCATGAGTGGCTCAAGTATCTTGAGCTTCGCGAACTCAGGGTCATAGATCTCAACAGGTTTTTTGTTGATTCTTGTCCTACCCTTGCCTTTGCTGACCGTTGCGCGTGCTATAGCGGTCTTTTTCTTACCGGATGAGTTTATAACTTTAGTGGACATGAATAATTCTCCTTAGAAGTTTGAGCCTAGTTTGTGGCTGACATCCCCGATCCTCAAATATTTGCTTGAACTTAACCGGTTCATATCTGCTCCCTCTACCGTGGTGAATTCCGAACCTTTCAGTTCTTCAGGGACACCCACATATACCTTCAAGCTTGCGAGAGCATCTCGGCCTCTTGCCCGCTTGTATGGCAGCATACCCCTGACGGTCCTTTTGAGAATTCGTTCTGGCCTTTTGGGGAAATAGGGGCCAAACTCGCGTGTACCCATATCCCTGATCTCTTCATATTCTCTAAAGGTCGTGACCTTTGAACCGGATATTACCGCTTTCTCTGCGTTGACAATGTGTATACTCTCGCCTTCCAGCAGCCTCTTTGCAACAATACTTGCAAGCCTTCCCATAATGAGTCCATCTGCATTGATTACCGTCATTAGAAACACCTACCTTACCTCATGATCCTGATTCCGGAACCATCTGGATTTTCATCCATTACCTGCTCGATGGTCATGCACTTGCCACCAGCACTGGTGATCTTGTCCTGTGCTACTGCGCTAAAACCCAGTGCTCCGACGATCACCGCGTGGCCAAGTACACCTGCACCCAGTACCTTACCAGGCACCAGTACCATTTGGTTCTCTTCTGCGTATCTATTAAGCTTACTCAGGTTCACCTGCGCATAATTCCTCTTTGGTGCCTCGAGTCTCATTGCAATATCTCTCCAGATCGGTGCGTCATTCACACGAGCTGTTTCTTTCAGCACCGCGATCAACGACGGTATCCTTGGATTTGCCTTCCTTGATATCTTACTCTGTGTATTCTTACTCATAATGTCCCTCCGCAAGATAATATTCTTACTCACGCAATACTGCGTTCGAACATTCATTCGATCGATAATCTAATATCGGGAATAATTTGGAGTGCCTCTTAATTACACTACTAATACATAAAGATTATGCGAGACTTAGACCCCTCCGATAACATCCTCATATACCTGTCCATAGATATCATCGACGTTGCATCCCATCTCACGGGCAACCAGTAGAGCAGCAACCTCTATCCCCACGAGGTCGGATAGCTGTGATTGCCTTTCATTGATCGATGATGCGACCTCTTTTGCACCCATGCCTGTGCAAGCTGATATAACATCCAACAGATGGTCAATAAGAGCTTTCTCCCTGAACATATCTGCAGATGGTTTGAATCTGGGAGGGATATTTACACTGCCAGGATCAATAGTTAACATTAATTTACCATCTTCTATTTTCAGGAGAGACGCACGTATCGCCATATCCCTTACCCGACATGCCTGTTCGGGTGACATCCATTTCAGATCAAAGGACAGTGCGAACTCAAAATCCTTGATGGGAAGGGACGACGTGGCATTGTTCTTGAACGGTGTCGCAACAACGTAGGTCAGATCGTTCATCAGGCACCACGTCGCAATTCATCAATGATGGTGTCCGCTACCCTGCCACACTCGGTACGACCAGGTCCATCAATGTGATTGATGCGAAAGGTAAGGATATCGGACTCCAGTACAGTCCTGACAAGGAAAATATCGCCTCTGAAAGGGACACGATTATACTTCCCATCGAGATAACTGTACTTCAAATTCACTCTGAAATCTACGATGCCTTCCGTGTTGATCGTATCGACAATGGAATCCACGTTCTTGTAGTCCAATGGCGAGAAATCCACACCATTGATCACGATCTCCACACCGATCTCCCTCTTTGCCTGAATACGATGCCCACGCTGGGTTATTGATTCTGTTACGAACATGCCAAACTTGCCATTCATGTTTGCCATCACCTTAACAAGATAGGGCATGTCCTGATAATAGCGGTGCCTCTGCTCGAACTGTACCTCGCGGTTTGGGAAACGGCGATATATCCTTTTTCGCATCATGTGTATTGGTTATCTTATACTGGTTGGTATGGTGGCAGGCCCGATGAGATCCGATCGTTAGAGTGTGATCAGTTTTGCATCAATGATACCGTTGATGTTGCGCATTTCATCCAGAACACTCTCCGGCACCTCTGAATCCACATTTAGCGTCATAATCGTCTTGCCACCAATTTCCGCACGACCCACCTGCATACCGGAGATATTGATATCATTATCCCCAAGGGCCATGCAACATGGACCGATAACATTAGGACGGTTGATGTGATAGGACACGATCATGTAACCTGTAGGTACGATGTCCACATGCTGGTCATCGATCATGATGATCTTTGTTTCATCGCCCGCAACAGCTCCTGTGACGGACTTCGATACCGAATCCTTAACAAGCTTGATGCTGAGACTGGACGGGTATTCCAAAGACCTCTCGGACTTGCTCTCAATGACATCAATGTTACGGGACTTTGCCAGGGACGGTGCATTGACATAGTTGACAGCTGAACCGAGTACGTTTTCAAGCACGCCCTTGACCGCCGCCACTGTAACAGGCCTGACATCCTTGTCGGACACCTCTCCATAGTAGGAGATCTCGATCGCATCATAGTTCCCATCCATCAGTTGTGCCACAACACTGCCCATGGTTTCGGCAAGGTCAAGGTAGGGAGATAGCAATGACATGATCTCAGGCTTGATCGATGGGATATTGATGGTATTCTTTGCTTGACCACCGTGCAGCACCGATATGATCTCGTCAGCCACAGCAACGGCAACGTTGACCTGTGCTTCGGTTGTAGATGCACCCAGATGAGGCGTGACTATGGCATTGTCCAGATACACGAATGGGCACTCGGTCGGTGGTTCACTGGTGAACACATCCACAGCAGCCCCGGCGATCTTCCTGTCTTTCAGGGCATCGGCCAGTGCCTGCTCATTGATAATGCCGCCCCGTGCACAGTTGATCACACGGGCAGTTGGTTTCATGAGTGCGAACTCCGCGGCGTCGATAATGTTACGGGTATCCTTGATCAGGGGCGTGTGTACGGTAATGTAATCAGCCCTGGCTGCAATGTCCTTCACCGATGTCATTTCCACACCCATATCTTTGGCCTGCTCCTCGGAAATGAATGGATCGTAGGCAAGGATATTCATGTCCATACCCTGGGCACGCCGTGCCACCTCGGTACCGATGCGACCAAGACCGACCACACCAAGCACCTTATTATTGACCTCAACACCCATGAACTTCTTGCGCTCCCATTTACCTGCCTTAAGCGATGCATTGGCCTGGGGAATATTGCGGGACATTGACAGCATCATGGCGATTGTGTGCTCCGCAGCCGAGAGCATGTTGCCCTCCGGCGCGTTGACCACAATGATCCCCTTCTCCGTGGCCGCGGGGATGTCGATATTATCCACTCCTACACCAGCACGTCCGATGATCTTCAAGTTCTCCGCTGCCTCGACCACCCTACGGGTTACCTGTGTACCGCTGCGAATGGCCAGGGCCTCATATTCCCCGATAAGCCCTACAAGCTCATCCTCGGACAGTCCTGTATTGACATCGACTGTGAAATGCTCCTGAAGTTTTGACACACCTTCCTCTGATAATGAGTCACTGACTAACACTTTCATCTTGAGATTCTCCATATGGACTTTCCATTGATAATGATAGTAATGCAAACGATCAAATAAGTATTAAGTGCACCAGACCATCACTTTGATGATGAGATACTACCCACCTACAATGATTAATGCATCCTTATAAATATATCTACCCATCGGAAAGTGGATGATGGTGGATATGTGGAGGTGAGTAGGTTCGGACCTGCTAATCAGAAACCTTTTTATTAAACACCCACATTATGACATTCCATATTAATACAATTAATACAGTCTATCGTTACAACATTCATTTGATCAAGAGGAAGCATAATGGACAAGATAAAAATCGCAATTGCAGGAATTGGCAACTGCGCAAGTTCACTGATCCAGGGTCTTGAGTACTACAAAGATAAAGATGCAGAGGATGCCATAGGTTTGATGCATTGGGATATAGGCGGTTACAGACCCTTTGATATTGAAGTTGTTGCAGCTTTCGACATCGATGAAAGAAAAGTTGGAAAGGACGTTTCAGAAGCGATCTTTGCACCCCCCAACTGCACCACCGTATTCTGTAAGGATGTACCTTCTACAGGTGTAAATGTCACTATGGGCAATTTGCTGGACGGTGTATCCGAGCACATGAAGGACTACGAGGACAAATTCAAGTTCGTGCCCTCCAACAACGGCGATTCCACAAAAGAGGATATTGTCAAGACACTCAAGGATTCAGAAGCAGAGATACTCCTGAACTTCCTGCCTGTCGGCTCTGAGGCAGCATCCTGTTTCTATGCAGAATGTGCTCTGGATGCCAGTATTGCATTTATCAACAACATGCCGGTCTTTATTGCAAGTGATCCGGAGTGGGCCAAGAAGTTCGAGCAGAAAGGGTTACCCATCATCGGCGATGATATCAAGGCACAGCTCGGTGCCACCATCACACACCGAACCCTGACAGAACTGTTCCAAAAGCGCGGTGTCAAACTGGAGAGGACGTACCAGCTCAACACTGGCGGAAACACTGACTTTTTGAACATGCTCAACCGTAGCCGGCTCTCATCCAAGAAGACCTCCAAGACCGAGGCTGTCCAGTCCGTTCTGGAACAGCGCCTGGATGACGAGAACATCCATGTGGGACCCAGCGACTACGTCCCCTGGCAGAAGGATAACAAGGTCTGCTTCCTGCGAATGGAGGGCAAGCTTTTCGGTGATGTGCCCATGAACCTGGAGATGCGCCTTTCCGTTGAGGACTCCCCCAACTCCGCAGGTGTGGTCATCGATGCCATCCGCTGCAGCAAGCTGGCCCTTAAGCGGGGCACCGCCGGCATACTGCACTCCCCGGCATCCTACTTCATGAAACATCCGCCCAAGCAGTACCCGGACAGTGAAGCCTACCAGATGACCAACGATTTCATCGAAGGCAAACGGGAACGGTAAAGTAACTATGGGAGGAACTTGAGCACTGCACTGTCCTGAGACCGTATCTACGGCGTGGACTTCAGCGGCTCAACGATCGCATGCCGCAAGATCTGGATTTGTTGCGGCATGGTCCATGACCACATTTTTCACATCAACAGATGTTATTCCATAGCAGACCTGCTGATAAATGATCAGATGCCTGACCTATATAACTGTCTGATCTCCCTTCGGTATTTCTGGACACATTCTCAATACACATGACCAGACACGGATCTTTCATTACTGATACACTTCATCTTCTGTTCTGGATCATATTACAACTACACCATAATTCCGAACATTCTATGAAAATTGTGTAAATTCATCTGAAAACCAACCTTATTCTTACATCCCATGTGACTACAGTTAAACTTAAATACCATGTGGATGTATGTATTTCATGTGTAAGGAATAATTACACATGAAATATTTAACATACTAGGAGGTAAGAAAATGAAACAAAAAATATACTATGCAATGGCAGCCCTTCTCGTGATGCTTACACTTGTAGGCACTGCAATGGCAGGTTATGGGAATGGTACAGGGTATATGGACACTGATAACGATGGGGTCTGTGACAACTTTGTTGACGAGGATGGCGACGGGATCAATGATGACCGCAATTTCATCGATGCTGATAACGACGGGGTCTGTGACAGCTTTGTCGACGAAGACGGTGACGGGCTCAATGATAATCGGAAAGGATATGGACAGGGTAATGGCAATGGCAACATGCACAGACATGGTGGCAACGGCGGCCAATATGGAATGAATCATTAATGCTGGACTAATATCCAGCACCCTTTTTTTCTGCATATATTCATGTCAGCAGATTACCATATACAATGAGAGCAGAATATGAAACGACAAACGATCTATCTATCAGTCTTCTGCATCGCTTTATCCGCGATACTAATCTGCATGCCAGTTATGGCAGAAGGTGGCGGAGATGGCAGTGGAATGGGTGATGGCGGAAATACTGAAGTCGCATATATTCTGGCAGGGTTATCATCGATGAAATTCATTCTCGGGGGGACTGCTGCACTTTCAGGACTCATACTTCTAAAAACGATCAAAATCAATCGGAATATCCGGACACTCCTGATGTGCACCGTCTTTGTGCTCTTTGGGCTAGTGGTGATCCTGCACCAGCCGAGCCCGCTGCGGGCAGTTGTGGACCCTGTAACGGCTCTCGCAACTGGCAGTGCGATCTCGCTTAAGAAAGCTACGATGCTTGCCTTCATTGGCGGCTTGTCGGTCATTGGGGCAAAACTGTTTTGTGGATGGGTCTGTCCGTTTGGGGCATTGCAAGAGATCGTAAACAATATTCCGGTACCATTCGGGAAGAAGATCAAGTTGCCGTTTAAGATCTCAAACACCATCCGAATTTCGATCTTTGCTATTAGTTTAATTATGGTGATCTCCACAGGAAGCGATCTTTACACATACCAGAACATCTTAAACCCTTTTGAGCTATTCGACTGGAATTTTGAGCTGGTGCTGGCAGTTCTGGTTGGAGTGATTCTGGTCGCATCAATATTTATGTACCGCCCGTTCTGCTATCTCATATGTCCGGTCGGGCTCCTGACGTGGATGCTCGAGTATGTAAGTATCTTCCGTGTGCGTCTTGATAGGGAGAAGTGTAATAACTGCAAGAAATGTATTTTAAAGTCGCCATGCCCGTCTGTCAAAGCAATACTGGATGGTGACACATTGCGGCCCGACTGCTTTGCCTGCGGCGCATGCATCGATGCATGTCCAAAAGACGCACTCGAGTTCGGAATCTGGAAAAAAGCAAAAGCATGCACTTTTTCACTTTTCAAGAGGATCCGGTTATGATAAGGAGGATTAACCACAAAACACACAGGGGATTACAGAGAGTTGTTATTTGTATCCATTTTGTGGATAAAGCGATTCATAAATATTATCTTATAAGTCCGATTATTTACGGATTGCAGTCTGGAATAACATCCTTGAATATTCCTGACACCGTTCAATTTTCATGCAAAAGTCCTTTTCTTAAACATCTCAAATACTTCTGAAATAATACTATCGAAAAGCGTGATGAAATTAAGGATATGAAAAGGTGAATGATGATGAAATAGCTAGAAATCGAGTAGGTCCAGTGCAAATACACCTGATCGACAAAATTCTGTTTCGAATTGAAGTCAGAGCGGTAAAATTTTGTGCTAAATGGTTGTAGTAATTATATATTTGAATTTTACAGACGGTTTCCACTTAAGAAGTCCTTCTTATGATCGATACATTTTAGGCAAATACTTAACATACAATACCAATAATGGACATTCAGGAGATTTATGGACCTTGAAGAACTGGCAGCACTGCTGAACTCTCTTGGAAACAAACACAGCCTTGCAATCCTCGCAGAGTTGGCGGATGGTGAACAGTATGTGTCTGAACTTGCAGACAAATTGGAGATATCAAGACCTCTGCTCTACCTTCACCTGAAGAAACTGTCTAAAGTTGGGCTAGTTGAAGGAGAAATACGACATTTTGACACGCCCCCATATACAAAAAAATATTTCATCGCTAAAGATTTCAGTCTCCAACTATCTCTTGAACTTATTAGTGATATAGTCAATAAGTAAACCACAAAGAAATTACAGATCAATCATTACTCAAAAGGAAGATGTACGATGCCACCATACGACATGATAGACACAAGTATAGGGACCGAATACACAATACTGATCATAGTCATCCTGATCTTCGGTATTGCCTTGACCTACCTGAACTACAAAGTGCTCACTGCCCTCCAGCAGACCAATGAAACATTGAAGAAGGTCGCACAGCTACTGGAGTCCATTGGGTGATTGGACAAACAGTTACTGGTATTGACCGGTATGATTGTCTCGTATTCTTTTTGCCCCGTTGTCTCTGGGAATAGTTCACTTCATACTTTTTCTAACCCAACCAGATCATAGAGATCATCCGGACTCTTGAGTACAGTGATGTTCTCCATCTGTGCGAGTTTCTCGGAGTTAGACACATCCACCTCTCGCATTTTCAGCGTTAATTTCTTGCCATCGGGAGCAAAGGTATCCACGGTGCCCCGGACCTGGTCCACAGGTAGTATGTAGATCGGAGTATCTCCTTTGGCAGTCTGGGCCACCACGTTGGTGACAAGCGTATCCGCGATCCCGTGCACGATCTTGGCCACACTGTTGGCCGTTGCCGGTGCTATGATCAGGGCATCATAATGCCCTACCTGCAGCGGACCGGCAATGAACGGGGAATTTGGGCCTGCATCCGTCTTGAAGTTCTCGAAATCATTCTGGATACCACCCCACATCCTGTACCATTTCATCACTGTCTCGCCCTCTTTTGAAAGGAAGACCATGAAGTCGATATCAGTCCTGTTCTTGATATCCACCATTGTGTCGTATGTCTCACGTACCAGGTCGCCTGAGCCCGTGATCCCCCATGCTATGCGTTTCAAGTCAATACAACCTCCTGATATTGGTTAATAGTTCTCATTCAACAGTTCGAAATATGCCTGTGGGTGTGCACATGCAGGGCACTCGTCCGGGGCCTCAGCCCCCTCGTGGATATATCCACAATTGCGGCATCTCCACCTGACGACCTTATCCCGCTTGAACACCTGTTTGCTATCAAGGTTCTCTACCAGTGCCCGATACCTGGCCTCATGCCCTTTTTCAGCCACTGCGATCATGCGAAAGACCTCTGCGATCTGTGTGAAACCCTCCTCATCTGCCACTTCTGCGAACTGAGGATACATCTGGGTGTGCTCGTAATTCTCGCCTGTGGCCGATGCCTCCAGATTGGCACGGGTGTCACCGATCACACCTGCAGGGAAAGAACCTGTGATCTCCACTTCTCCGCCCTGCAGGAACTTGAACAACCTCTTTGCATGTTCTTTCTCGTTATCAGCAGTCTCCAGAAAAATACCCGCGATCTGCTCATATCCTGCTTTTTTCGCTGCAGATGCAAAATACGTATAGCGGTTCCTTGCCTGCGATTCCCCTGCAAAAGCGGTCAGCAGGTTCTTCTCTGTTTGCGTTCCTTTTACATCCATTCGTAACAAACTCCTGTTGTAAATATAATGTAGTTCAAAATACTATCTATAATAAGTATAATGTTAAACCTGTACAAATACTTCTTTCTTGATGCGATCCTTTGGAATATCCATCTCAATCAAAATTGACTGGATAGAATCCATCATGGGTGGTGGTCCGCATAGATAGAAGATACGATCCTTATAATCAGGGATTTCCTCGCGGATCATATTCTCACACACCCTGCCGCGGCAGCCACTCCAGGCATCCGATGCTCTGGTGAGCGTGTGGACGACACGAAGATGAGGATTCCTTTGCAGGAGGGTCTCGAGATGTTCTCCAAAAGGAATATCACATTCTTCCCTGTTGCTTTCCAGTAACACGATATCACTATCAAGTCCCCTGTCAGTACAATAGGTACAGATGCTGATCATGGGAGTGATACCGATCCCCCCACTGACCATTGCGATCTTATCGAATTGCCCTTCAAACGTAAAGTTGCCATATGGTCCAGCAATACCTACAACATCACCCACCTTCATTGAATCCAGCACATTGGAAAAATCATGGCCTGTGAGCTTTTTGGTGAACTCAATGTGGTCTTGTTCTGTGGGACTGCTTGAGATGGTAAAGGGTTTGCGTACGTCCGTTCCCTGGATCTGCAATGTCACAAGAATGTATTGACCTGGCATGTAGTCAAATCCATCTGGTCGTTCAAACCTGAAACTCTTGACATCAGGAGTACGCGGGATGATTCCCCCGATCTCTGCTGTGAACTTCAATCTATCAACTCCTGATATCACCGCACTTTGTGCATGAGCTGGGCTGTCGTGATCAGTTTTCGGATCGTCCTGCGCAGACTTCGAAGTCCTTCCTCATCCTCTGCAACACCTTCAGCTCCCTTGTCCCGCGACCAGAATGTGCCGCCAAGATTGGAACCGAATGAACCTCCTGCAACAGGTATCATCTCGTTGATCACATAGAAATTGAGGATGGTCTGTATGGCCGGCTCCTGACCGCCGATGCGGTCACCACCAACAGCTATCCCTGCCCCCACTTTGTTCATAAATATCTTTGGATCACGTGCCACCACTGCGCGACAGCGGTCCATGATGGTCTTTGTCTGCGCACTGAGCGTACCCTGATAAACAGGAGTACCGATAATCCATGCATCCGCCCATTCCATCTTCTGGTACAGATCAACCAGATCGTCCTTATGAATGCAACCCTGTTTGGTCTTGACACAGTGGTCACAGTGTATACAGAACTTCATCTCTTTGCCGCGGGCAGAGAAATAATCAGTTTCTACATCATACTTCTCCTGTGCATATTCCAAAGCCTCACGTACAACATAATCCGTGGACCTCTTCCTGGGGCTTCCGGATATTCCCAGCAATCTCACTTTGCCATTATCGTGCATCTGATCACATCCTCCAATGTTAACATTCACTCCAATGTTATTGCTTCTGTCGGACATTCATCGACACACATACCGCAATCGATACAATCATCCGGACGTGCAACTATGGACTTCATGCTCCCGGAACCATCGTCCCTGATATCAAAAACCTCTGCCGGGCACACGTCCTTGCATGCCCCTATTCCTTCACACTTATTGGTATCTACAATTGGTGGCATAACGTCCCTCCTAGTTTATATTATCTACCTGTATGTTTTCTGTGATAGAAGGCAGCTGCAATTACCATGAACAGACCGAGCAGTCCTATACTCGGAATGGTTTCTGAACTGTCCGGTCTCCCGTTGATATATCCAGATGCCGTGGCCATTTCGATCGCAGGTACCTCATATACCCCGTCACCAAAAAGCTCATCGATCATGGTCTGGGGAGCAGAACGGTACAGCAACTCTACATCCACAGAGATCGGGTCCACAGCATCCTCCGGAAGAATGAAGGTGTGCTGCTGAGCAACCGTTTCCGTTGGAGGTATGCGATTATCTGATACTATTGTTTCAGCTTCCCATATCTTCGTGGTAACTTCTCCACCGGAATCTTCCAGCACTGAGTGATATATCTCGGCATCGATGATGCTGCCAGTTCCGTCCAATGATCCGGACCGGTAGATCTCCATACCCTCTGCATCCATCACACTTACATCCAACCACATCTGCCTGGCCTCGGTAAGACCCGTGGGTAACTTATGGCCCGCTCCAGAATTTGTGATCGAGATATCAATGGTCACGTTATCTCCTGTAGAGGCGGTCCCGGGAACTATTATATCAAGGGTTGCTGCTCTCTGGAGCCTCTCGATAGCCATGTCCTTCTGCTCATTCTCGTCCAGGATATCGTACATGAACACATTACCCCCCACAAAATGATGGGTCCAGATGTGGTCTCTCTTAGGAGCACCTGACCCCGCACGCCCGGGATCGGCTTCAAATTTCGTGATTCCTGACGTCATATGGCAATCCTGACATTGTACGCCTGCTTGCGCATAGGGTCCATTTTCCCATGCTGTGTACGTATCGTCCAGCACAAGACCATTGCCAGGATGTTTTACATTGTGACACATGCCACAGAACTCCGCGCTGGTCTGTAATTGTGAATACTCAGACGCATGGTATGCAGATCTGGAATCGTCAAAGGGACCCCATTTGATATTTCCGGGTGTTACGACGAATGACCCATCACCCACACCAGCACTTTCAGATACACTGTGGCAAAAATCACACTGTATAGCTTCATTTGCAACATCACTAAGCTGAGAACCGTCAACTGGTGGGATCTCTCCCCCCACGACCCCTATAGGCGTATGGCAACGAGTACAGAATACATCGAGTGCACCACTCGTCTCCTCACTCGCAAGTTCAAGCTCCTTCCGATAGAAAGGGTCCTCAAAGGCGTAAGCATGCATACTCCCATCCCACTGGCTACGGTGGATCGCATGGCAGCTGGAACATTTCGAGCTGCTGGTAAAATCTTCGGATGACACCGCACCATGTACGGTAGGCTCAGCTGCACAAGAGATTCCCGACAATGCCAATGTAAGAAATATGCTCACAATAAGACATAGATATTTCATATGATCAATCTCTCCTATGTAAGTACATTAATCAATATGTTAGGAACCTTGATTGGTTTTGTTGATGCGATCAGGACATCAGTGGATGCACCATATACTTCAGTTCTTCAAAAGTTTGAGAGCATCCCGGCATGCAGAGACAGCCGGTGCACCGGACGTGATGGATATGACCTCAAGGGTTTCCATGATCTCTTCTTTGGTAGCACCATTCTTCAACGCGCTCTTCATCTGTGATACCGTGCACGCCTCACACTGCTTGGATGCCACCACAGCCAGTGCCATCAGGATCTTGTACTTTGCAGGGATGGCTCCATCAGTAAGTATGTTGTTGTGACAGTGCCTATACTTCTTTACAAACTCTGAATCCAATTCATCAAGCGTTTCCAGTATGTGAGGAGTGAAACCTAGCTTCTCCCCAATATCATCAACTATATTCCCTTGTTCGCTCATGTATTATTCCTCTTTTAAAAAGATGGATGGCCGCCAGTGCAGTCAATCAGTCAAACCCCTCTACGATCGTATTTTCCAGGCAATAATTGCACATGTGTCTGGGAAGCCCTTTTGGCAGACGTTCCACATGGGGGGGCATACCTACAGAAACAGGCAACTCCAACACCTTTGCATGCTCTGTGCACAGGCCCTTGCCACAGACGATACACGCAGATGTAGCATCCGTATCCTTGCCATCTTCCATACAGTCATAACATTTCATAATATCACCTCAAAAGTTCTCCTCAAGAGCATCGTGGCACGGAATACACAGTATTTTCAATAGAGGTTCCATATCCTTGAGCTTACATGAATCTCCCATACATTTTAAACGTATGTCGTATTCCCCTTCCCATACCGGTACCTTCTCATGCTTAAGATGCTCCTTGCAGACACCAGCTCCACACATAATACAGATGCCAACTGCCTCTGTATCCTTTCCATTCTTTGCACATTCATAGCATTTCATATAATCACCTGGTAAATATCAGCAAGATATTCACGTTACATATACATCTGTGCTAACCTTATTTACGATTATTCCATTAGCTCCATCTCTTCGCCACAGCAGACCAAGGCTCCGCCACCAACTTTCGTCACTTCGACCTCGTTACCGCAGATATTGCATACGTACTTTTCACCTATTTCTGAAACTCCCATTGTATCACCTCATTTGATATAGAGACCACATCTACACGAGCCGCGGGCAGCAATATCCTTCGCACGGACGGCACAGGGACATATGATCTTCTTGTCCTGCTCCTTATCACCGGTCCTTTTCTGGCAGAAGCAATACCATTCACCATAGTTACGCTTGTTATTGGAAATGCCCTTTATCGCGGTAGTGATGACATCATAGTCCGGGTTCAGCCGGTAGCCGCTCGTCTCTGCGTTCTTCTTTGATCGTTCATATAGTTCTTCTTCAAGATCTCCTTCAAATTTCATTGTACACTCTCCTTTCTTTGATAATACTATAAAGATAAGATCACTGATCAGCGGGTCGTTTCCTCAGCCAGCCGCAGTCCCAGCTCCCGGCATGCTTCAAGTGTATCCTTATCAGGTCGAAACTTCGCCTGCAGTTTTGGTTCGATGATCTCAAATCCAGCTGCTTTGAGTTCCTTTTCCATGGCCTTTGCAGCGCCACCGCCCCAGCCGAGGGAACCAAATATAGCAGCTTTCTTGTTCTTTGGACGCAGCCCTTTTAGATATGAAAGGTATCCTGCGACCGAAGGGAGCATATTATTGTTCATGGTCGGTGACCCCATTGCGATCACAGGAGCTTCCATGATCTCTTTCGTGATCATACTCCAATCATTCTTACGAATGTTCAGCAGCTTTACCGGGATGCCCGATGCTCGCACGCCCTCAAGGATAGCCTGGGCCATATGCTCGGTACTGCCCCACATGGTATCATAGATCACAGGCACTTTTGGAACGGTCTCTGCGGATGCCCACCTGATATATGCATCGATGATCCGTCCCGGATCCTGTCGCCAGATGATACCATGACCGGGTGCGATCATATCGAACTTAAGCCCAAGCTCCGTTACCTGATCTGCATACTTGAGAACTCTGGAACCGAATGGCATCAGTATGTTCGCATAATAGATCGCAGCATCTTCCATTACATCATCCACCTCATCATCGAACCTCTTTGAGGTGGCAATGTGCTGGCCGAATGCATCATTGGAGAACAGGATGTGGTCCCCCTTCAAATAGGTGTGCATACTGTCAGGCCAGTGGAGCATTGTGGTTTCTATGAACATCAACGTCCGTTTTCCCAGTTCAAGTTCTGTCCCCGTCTCAACGGTCTCAAAATCCCAACTCTCACAACCATTTTCTGCGTAATATGCGCATAGGCCTGCTTTGCCGCGCTTGGTCGCAAAGATAGTTGCATTGGGCGCAATCTCCATTACTGCGGGCAAACCACTTGAATGGTCCATCTCCACATGATTTGAGATCACGTAATCGATGGTTGCAGGGTCCACCACACTCTTAATACGATCTAGCATCTCTCCTGCAAACTGCGATTTTACCGCATCGATCAGGGTGATCTTCTCATCCACTATGAGATAGGCATTGTAGGTAGCACCCTTCGGGGTTTCATACCCATGGAAATCACGCAGGTTCCAGTCGATCACTCCCACCCAATATATGCCAGGTGCTATCTCAAGCGTATCTTCTGTAGTATTCACAAGACGTTCCTCCCAATTTATGTCTGCATTCTGAAATCTGTAGCTTCATCCAGCAAGCTGTCAATGATCTCATAGTGGTCGCGTTCAACGTTGGCGATCTTGCTGAAAAATTCCTTCTGTGATTCATCAGTGGCGATCTTCTCAAGTTCAATGTAGAAATATTCGCTCTTTCTCTCAAAACGCAATGCACCAAGCAAAATTGCAATCTCTTCAAGGTTGTTTCCCGAAAATTCTTTATTTAATGAACCACGGAAATCTGGTATTCTGGACTCAGACATTTCAACGTCCCTTCCGTCAAGGAATTTTTGCAAATATTGTGCGTGATGTTTCTCTTCTTCTGCAAGGAATTCATAGGCTTTTTTTGTTCCTGGGTTCTTGGAAAGATCACCTTTTTCGAGATAGAAGTCATGTCCCTGATCCTCAAGGGATATTGCCACCCCTACAGCATCTTCTATCGACCCAATGTTTTCGAGTTCTAAGCTTACTTCTTTTAATATGTCTTTCAACTTGTCCAACTCCCATAGCCATTCGTTGCTAAATTAAACAATATGAATGATCAGAACTTATCTATGTGTATTTTTTCAGTGACAGGTACACGGGGCGGTTTAGTAGGATTTTCAGCGGGATAACCGAGTGGCATCACAGTTGCTACCTCAATGTCTTCGGGGATGTCCAGTAGCGTTCTGAGCTTTTTGCCGTGGAATGTCACTGTCACTGTTCCGAGTCCCTCTGCTGTTGCTGCAAGAAGCATGTTCTCAATGCATGCATAGGTCGATGCCAGCGCATCGGCACCAAGTTCACTGTTGTAACAGACCACAATCAGTACAGGTGCAGTCTCAAGTGCTGTCTTCTGTGGAGGGATCTTGGACCGCATACCAGCGATCTTATCCCTGAGCGAGGGATCATTTACGATAATGAATTCCCACGGTTCACGGTTAAAAGCATTGGGAGCCTGGATCCCTGCATTGAGGATCTTTATAACCAGATCATCCTGCACAGTATCAGCCCTGAATTTCCTGATACTTTTTCTTTTTTCGATCGCCTCGTAGACGTCCATCGAACTCCTCCACGGATAAATAAACAATGTCTCAGTTCGTTTGATCTTTCTTGAAACAGATGAACCAGTCAAGGCAGCGTTTGCCCTCTTCTTCTGTTTCAACCCTTTCCTTTGCAGCCCCGCATGATCCTGGTGGAGGAATGATCACATCATCACCGGGTTGCCAGTTCGCAGGGGTTGCAATTTCTTCTTTGTCAGATTTTTGCATGGCAATGACCAATCTTTTGACCTCATCCATGTTCCTACCGTTTGATAACGGGTAATAGAGTACTGCCCTTACCTTCGCTTTGGGATCAATGATGAAAACCGCTCTCACTGCCTGAGTGTCGGAAGCATTTGGCTGAACCATTCCATATTTCTTAGCCACTTCCATTTTAATATCTGCTATTAATGGGAAC
>JAYEHR010000005.1:0-6953 GCA_034659615.1 Methanobacteriota archaeon
GTCAACAGATGTTGAAGGAACAGATACGCGCGTAAGATATGATCTGGTGAGAGGATGACACCCCCAGAGGTTAGAGGAGTTCAATTTTGAAATAATCCTTCTGGGGACATCCATGATACAGATCCATTCCCAAAGATTAATATTATAAAAAAACAAATAGAGAACATACCTGATTCCGAGGGAACGATGTCTGAAGATCAAACACACGAGATAATGGCTTCACTGCGTGAAAGCCTGATGAATAAAAATGCCTTGCTCCTTACGCCACTTAATGTATTCAGTGAGCGTTTCACCTATTTCTATATCTACTCCGTGTTGAAGAACGAGACTGAAAAAAATATCGTGTGGATGTGTCTAAAAAATACGAGAAATGATGTCCTGGGAAAGTTCTCAGAATATGGGTTTGACATCGAAGGATTTGATGATCGAATATGGTTCATAGATATTGGATCAGGACAGGAACCCAAAAAGAACACGCTGTATTGCAGTTCACCAACCGATTATATAAAGATCGGTACGCATACCTCTAAATTATTTGGCCAGCATCCAGGTTCGATCCTTATCATCGACGGCCTGAGCGTACTGTCTCAGGATACTCTCCAGGTAGTTGAGAATTTTATCAGTATCCTTGTCAAGACCGTTCGGGAAAGCAAAGGGAGTATAATCTCCATGCTTGGGAAGGGAGTAATGCCTTCTGAAAGGGAAGGTGCCATGAGGTCATTCTTCGATGTGATCGTGGATATCACAGAAAGCGGAGAGATGCACGCAGAGATCGGTCTCAAAAGTATGGATGTGCAGTACAAGCTCAAAAAAGACCATATCCGCCTGGCGTATATACCAAAGAAGGTCAAACGAAAGCGACTGAAGATACTGGTCGTTGATGACGAACCAGATATCCCCGAGCTGATAAAGCTCTCCCTCGCCAGTGGACCCTATGATTTCATTGCGGCCTACAGTGGACAGGAAGCCGTTGATATCGCTCTTGAGGAATTGCCTGACCTCATCCTTCTTGACATCATGATGCCGGATATGGACGGCTATGAAGTTGTTGAACGATTGAAAAAGGATAACGATGGGCGTAACATAGCCATTATCATGGTGTCTGCCAAGACAAAGGTCGATGATAAGATCAAAGGGATGGAACTGGGTATTGATGACTACATCTCCAAACCCTTCGACAAACGGGAGGTCGACGCCCGTATCAAGATGGTTATGAAGCGCTTTGGATGGAAGCCACCTGAAGCGACCAGTGGTGAATGAATGGGAACTGCCACGGGAACTCTTTGTTGATTGATCCAGATGATCTGTCACTCATACTTTTTTGCATACTTGATAATTGCAGTGTTTGAGACCGATGCTCTATGGAGACCATTCCCAAATAGGGCTTTTAGTCATAGACAAACCAGATATGTTTAAATATTCTTAAATCTCTCAATGTAGCATGACGCACGGCTACTGCACGATTATTATTGGAGTGTTCTGATGCCCATCCCGAAAGATTATATTCCCAGCGAAATAGAAGATAAATGGCAGCGATCGTGGGACATGGCCATGTACCACTTTGACTGGAACGATGAAACAAGACCCCAGTATATCATAGATACCCCACCACCATATCCTACCGGTAATTTCCATATCGGTAATTCGCTCAACTGGTGTTACATTGACTTTGTGGCACGGTATAAACGCATGTGTGGATTTAATGTCATGTTCCCACAGGGGTGGGACTGTCATGGACTTCCTACTGAGGTAAAGGTCGAGGAACTGAACAACATTACCAAGAACCAGGTACCAAGGTCTGAATTCAGGAGAATGTGCGAGGAACTGACCATAGGGAATATCGAGAAGATGCGTGCTACAATGCACCGCCTTGGATTCTCAACCGATTGGAGCAATGAGTTCATCACAATGGAACCTGAATATTATGTCAAAACCCAGCGGTCCTTTGTGAAAATGAAGGATATGGACCGTATATACCAATCCGACCACCCTGTGAACTGGTGTCCCAGATGTGAAACTGCCATTGCATTTGCGGAAGTGGAATATGAATCCAGGGATACTACATTGAACTTCCTTCATTTTGATAAGGTGGAGATCGCAACAACGCGACCAGAACTCCTGGCTGCCTGTGTGGCAGTTGCCATCAATCCTGAGGATGAACGCTACAGCAAGCACATTGGAGAGATGGTCAAGGTACCGCTCTTTGGTCACGAGGTGGAGGTCATTGGCGACAGTGAGGTGGATCCATCTTTTGGTACAGGCGTGGTGATGATCTGTACCTTTGGTGACAAACAGGATGTACGCTGGTGGGTGGAGCATGACCTGCCCCTGCGAAAGGCCATAGACAGGAACGGTCGTATTACCGAGATCGCCGGCAAGTATGCAGGCATGACAGTACCCGAGTGTAAGGCGGCCATCATTGAGGACCTTACGAAGGAAGGATACCTGTATGAACAGAAACCCCTTGATCAGAACGTCGGAATGTGCTGGAGATGCAAGACCCCAATCGAGATCCTGTCCGAGCGCCAGTGGTTCGTGAAGATCATTAATGATGATATACTGTCCACCGCCGAGGAGATCCAGTGGTTACCCGAGTATATGAAAATACGACTGGAGAACTGGACGAATACCATGGAATGGGACTGGTGCATATCCCGCCAGCGGATCTTTGCAACTCCGATCCCGGTCTGGTACTGCAAGAAGTGTGGCAAGCCCATGGTGGCAAAGGAAGAATGGCTACCTCTTGATCCTACCCAGCAATCGCCCAGAGAAGCATGTGAATGTGGATCAACAGAGTTCGATCCTGAAGAAGATGTGCTGGATACCTGGATGGACTCATCCCTGACGGCCCTGCACGTATCCGGCTGGTTGAGCGATCACGATGTAAGGCTTCCGGCACAATTGCGGCCACAGGGTCATGACATCATACGCACGTGGACGTTCTATTCCATCCTCCGGGCAAAGGCCCTGATGGATATGCGCCCCTGGGACTCGATACTTGTCAATGGCATGGTACTGGGAGAGGATGGACACAAGATGAGCAAGTCCCGTGGCAATATCATATCACCAGAGGAGGTCACCCAGCAATACAGTGCCGATGCCTTCCGCCAATGGTCCGCCATTGGAGGATCACCTGGATCTGATGTCATGTTCCGGTGGAAGGATGTGGTGTCAGCATCGCGTTTCTTCAACAAGATGTGGAGTATATGCCGTTTTGCTCTGTCGCATATAGAAGACAGCCTTGTCGAAGGCATCGAGGAGGTCCCTGTGGAGGAACTCACGGTGATCGATCGCTGGCTGCTCAGCAAATTGAACCGTCTTGTGGACTCGGTTACCCGGAACATGGACAACTATCAGTTCGATGAGGCCTACAAGTCTATCCGTGGATTTGCATGGGAGACACTGGCTGACAATTATATAGAACTGGCAAAATCAAGATTATATGGGGATGATGAGAAGGCACGTGCTTCAGCCAGATATACGCTGTATGTGACCATCGATACGCTATTGCACATGCTCGCCCCTTTTGCCCCATTCTTTGCAGAGGAAATATACTCTCATATTGGAACAGGCAGCATACACCAGCAGGACTGGCCAGATGCCAACGAGGCACTCATTGATGAGGATGTGGAACGTCAGGGTGAACTGATCAAGGATATCACCAGTAGCGTCCGTCATTATAAATCCGAAGCAGGTATCGCACTGAACGCTCCTCTCAAGAAGATAGAGATCTACGGTACGCTGGATGAGTCGAGCGACATCACAGGCGCTACCAATTCCCAGATAGCGATCATTGAAGGGAAACCCGAGTTCGAGCATGTGCCTGTTGGTATTAAACCGGACATGGGCACCATCGGTCCAAAGTTCAGAAAACGGGCAGGCGTGATCATAAAGGCTTTGAATGCCATGGACCCGGCAAGCGTGGCAGACATGGTCCGGAACGGATGCATCCATTTAACAGTGGACAATGAGGACATCGAACTTGAGCCTGAAAGCGTGAAGATCATAACAGAGGTCAGATCTGCAGGACGGTCCATAGATGTCCTGGAAGTGGCCGACACACTGGTGGTCATCGTCCAGTAAATGGCCAAAATATAGATACCCTGATGGGATTTATATATCTTGGATATGTATCTCTTATTGGGGAATCCTATGAACAACAAGGCATATCGTAAGATATTGATAGCAACCGATGGATCGGAGAATGCACAGAAAGCCGTAGAATCCGGCATGGAACTGGCACGCGTGAGCAGTGCAGGGGTCCATGCCATGTATGTCATGGAAATGGACAAGGTAGGAGTCACACTTGAATCCGCACATTCCAGCTGGAAGGCAGCAATGGAATTGGCTGCCACCGAACAGATTACAATGCAGCAGTGGCATGACATTGGCAGGATGGCCGATAAGGCATGCAAGAACGAGCGACGCAAACATCTCACGCAGGCAGCCATCCAGGCCACATCCTACGTCGAGAATATGGGGAAGGAGATGGGAGTCGAGGTTGAGACGGTTATCGTAGAAGGAGATGCTGCCAACGAGATCCTGGATCATGCCGAGAAAAATAGGGTGGACCTGGTGGTCATCGGGGCCCTGGGAATGAGTGCTGATGGACGATACCTGCTGGGAAGCGTTGCTGAGAAGGTGATCCGGAACTCTCCGGTGGAAGTGTTATCAGTGAGATGATGACATATCTCATTTGAGGATTTTTTATACTTTCAGGGAACTATTAGATAAGTCCAGCATAGATGTTCCATATGCCAATGGTCACAAACTCCACGGCAAGGGCAGCCAGGAACATACCCATGAGCCTTGTGGCCACAAGGGATCCTGTGTATCCAATCCTGTTGTAAACCCTTCTCGAGAAATATAAAGCAACAAAACAGATCGAGTACGTCAACAGTATAGATATCAACACAATGACCTTGTGTAGCATTAACTCCGCACTTGCGAACAGTATAACAACAGTGGTTATTGTGGCCGGCCCCGTCATCATTGGTACAGCTAGCGGGGAGACCCATATTTCTTCCTTATTACTGGAAACAGCTATTTCTTTATCAGTCACACTTTCACCAGAAACATGTGCAAACATCATGTCAAACGCGATCTTGAGCAGCAATATCCCACCTGCAACCCTCAAAGAATCAATGTGGATACCAAACATCTCCAGGATCATATTACCGGAAATGGCAAAAAACAGGGCCACCATACAGGCCAACGTTATTGATTTTTTAGCAACACGATGCTTTTCATCCACAGTCATGCTACTGGTTAGGGGTATGAAAACTATGATTACCCACAGAGGACTAACAATTGCAAGTATGGTGACAAAGGTGTATAGAAAGAAAGGTAAGGTGTCCATCATCATTGTCTCCTGCACAGTATTCCAAGAATTATTTCAAATCTCTTTGCCAGCATACGATAGATCTTCCTGCGAGTTGTCTCTTCCAGATCCTTTGTTCTGATCATCCTCGAGAGATCTGCTGGCCTCATCGATATTTTTTCCCAGATTCCCTGTCTCTGACAACGTTCTGCTTGTCAGATCATCAAGGTATTCAAGGACCTTGGTACGTATCAATCCTTGAGAAGATGCTGTTTCATTCTCAACTTCAGGCACATTCTTGATGGCCTCAATGACCTTTGATATCTCACTGATGGTTTCATCCAGGGAACGAAGTTTCTGCTGCTCTTCAAGTCTGACTGCTTTGTCTGGCATTGACCTGACCCTTTCAACCATCTCCGTTCTTTTTTCATTGATGGATGAGAGATTATTTTCGATCCTCCCTACCAACTCGGCCTCGATGGCCTTATCAAAGACTACATCCTCGGTTGTTAGTTTTGGTACATAACTGTTATCAGGCAAGCTTTCGTACTCTTTTTCTTTTGCATCCGCGCGAGGAATGAAGCGCTGATCTGTTTTCAACACCCTCTGGTTCATGAATGTAGGGGACACGATCTCGATATCCGCCTCATGAAGGGCATCAACAACAAGTTTCTTAAAATCTGACCTATCTGTGATCAATGATTTCGTGTCTGTCAACAACCCCCCCACCTTGTAGGTGATCGAAAAATCACCCAACGTAAGTATATGCACGAAGGGGTATTCCAGCTTAGCCTGCTCGGCGGCCCTGGTGAGGGCCTTCTCTACTCCCGTCCTGGGCACATCATAGCCCAGTGTGACAATTGTAGAAAGTATAGTCCCCGAGGACCGGATCGTTGTCAGCGGGGTGGACATCAATCTCAGATTTGGGATCGTTATCACATCCCTATCCGGTGATTGGACACTGGTGTAGAGGAGATTGTGATCCGTTACCCTTCCAAAAATATCGCCAGTCCGAATGTAATCGCCTACTCTGAACGGCCTGACCAGATACATCATCATACCGGACATGCCATTTGAAACAAACGTTGTTGAGGATAGGGCTACTGTTGCACCAAAGATGATGCCTATTGTACTCAAAATGATCTGCTTGCTCTCATTCGATATTGGGAGGAGTAAAATTGCAAGGAGCAGGCCGATAGATCCAATGATCAGGAGAATGATGTTACGAGCCAGTGAATTGTGAGAGAATAATTTACCGCGGCTATACACAAAACTTAGTAGTGATAGAATTATGACTGTTATGAACACTACGATCGCACTTGTGTAATACAACTCCAGACCCATGATGCCCTCTCTATCCCAATATCTTTTTTAAGAATATGTAGAATGATCCTCAAAAACCATTAATCTGCTGCCTATAAAAAACTATGCATACCTAACATGTGCCAAACCAAAAGGACGAAGGAAAGGTAAGAAAATAAAACTCATAAAAAGAATAAGGAGAATAGGAAAAGCTTTCAGCTTTCCCTCTTTTTACCAGACCTCTTCCTGTACACCACAAAACCAACCACAGCCACCAGCACAATACCTACAGCGATCCAGGTGTACCCTGCACTGCCGGACGACGATGATG
>JAYEHR010000006.1:0-6819 GCA_034659615.1 Methanobacteriota archaeon
GATGCGCCTTTTAGTTTCACAAGAGCGGATAAGGTATTCCTCAATGAAGTGCCTGCCTACGTGGGCCCCTGCCCCAACGAGCGTCTCGGGGTCCTTGACGTGATGGTCTTTGGTACGACACATGGTGTCGATGATCAGGGATATGGTGCAGGTCACCTGTTCCGGGACCTGGTCGAGCGCAAACCTGTGTCTGTCAGGGTTGTTACTGACGCTGGCGCTACGTTCAGCACCACAACCACTCTGGATGATATCACCTATGCAAAACTCTTCGGGACGCGGAACACCTTCAAGAACTACTCGGCGTTCGTGAACTGCTCGTCAAACCCGGTATCCACAATATTCCATGCGGTGGAGTTCGGTCCGGATATGAGTGGAGCGACCTTTTCTGGTTGTGGTCAGCTCAACCCTATCAAGAACGACCCGCAGCTGAAGGCCATTGGTATAGGGACGCGCATACTGTTCAATGGGGCACAGGGTTTCATCATCGGCGACGGGACCCGCAGCAGTATCGAGAAACCGAACCTGATAGCAGTTGCAGATATGCATTCCATGATGCCGGAATACATGGGTGGGTTCACCACATCTGCAGGTCCGGAATGTGTGGTCTCATGGGCTGTCCCCATCCCGGTGGTAGAGGAAGGGATGCTGGATGCGATCAAGCAGCTTGATATCGAGGTGCCCCTTCCGGT
Source organism: Methanobacteriota archaeon (assembly GCA_034659615.1). Lineage (GTDB taxonomy): Archaea > Halobacteriota > Methanosarcinia > Methanosarcinales > Methanosarcinaceae > JAIOTO01. The sequence goes on from JAYEHR010000006.1 coordinate 690, forward strand.
CATGGATGTGGACCAGCGAGAACGCATAGGTATGGCCACATATGGGGATGGCTGGAGTGGTGTGGATCTGGAAGTGGCTGTTGAGCCATGGCGATGCATCGGGTGCGACCATTGCCTACCGCAGGATAGTTGTCCCACAGATGCGATCCATGTTGACGATGGGGCAGTGTTGCTGGATAGGGTCAGGTGTTTCAACTGTGGGTTATGCGCAACGCTCTGCCCCGTGGATGTGTTCGCTGCAGAACTTGGAGTCCTCCATTTCGATTATAATGGAGCGGATATCGGTGTACCCATCGTCCTGCGGCAGTCGGATCGCAAGAGAGCGATCGAACTTTCTCAGATCCTTAAACGGTCCATACTGGATGGTACTTTCAGACTTACGGAAATGGTCGAGCGCATTGTGCCATGAATCGCTCCATAATGTCTGCCGGGCAAAGGTGTATCACAGGGACCTCTGCATTACCAGGCTCTACATTGATCACGATGACGCCGCTGGTCATCTGTTCCATCAGGCGACGTACATCTAACAGGGTATCGGTGGTATGAACGTTCTGGATCCCGGCTCCCTTTGCTACCTCAGCCAGGTCAGTTTTCTGTGAGGTGGCTGTGGGCTGGTCGCCCGTTGATCCATAGCTGCCATTGTCGATAATGACAAGTAGATAGTTCTCAGGTTGCTGGGTGGCGATGGTCGCAAGGCTTCCCATGTTCATGAGCACGGAGCCATCCCCGTCCAGGGCGATCACCCGTCGTTCAGGTTGTGCCAGGGCAATTCCCAGTCCAATGGATGAGGCAAGACCCATGGACCCCAGCATGTAGAAATTGCCTGGTCGTTCATCCACATCATGAAGTTCCCGGGAAGGGAATCCAATATTTCCCACAACAAGGGCATCCATATCCCGTGCAGTTGCTGCTGCTTCCCGTATCACGTCAATGCGTTTCATGCTCCCTCCCAGAACCCGATGTCAAGCAGCACAGCCACCGGTATATTTTCTGCGGTGGCCAGGTCCCATGCCCTACGGATCGTCTCCTCTGCGTCATGTTCGTCGGGTATCAGGTATGGTATCACGAGGGCATCCAGCAGATGGGTTGTCAGTTCGCCCATGGGTACCTGGGCACATATGGGCTCACCCTCTACACCGCGGTGGCTCATAATCATCAGCAGCGGGATGCCGTACAACTGGTTGAGGGATGCCAGGGCATTGATCGAGTTCCCAAGGCCTGAGTTCTGCATGAGCATGGCGGTCTTTTTTCCTCCCATCCATGCACCGGCACAGATGCCGACGCCTTCTTCCTCCCGGGTAACCGGCACGTGTTTGATATCAGGATCCTCCTCGACCATGAGGATTACCTCTCTCAGATTGGCACAGGGCACGGTCGTAATAAGGTCGATACCGCTTTTCTTGAGTCCATTGAATACCGATATAGCAGGATCCATTATGTCACCACACCTTCAGGTCTATGATCTCGATACGAACGTTCTTTCCTTCGACGCCCACCACGACACCGGAATGTATCTTCTGCATCATGCAGTGTTCGGGAAGGAAACGGACGGTCTGCCCGACCTTCGGGACATTGCCTCGGACGATCCTGCCTTCAAAGGCCAGTATCATGCAGATGCCTGCATCCTTGTACGTAAAGTCCCTGTCCCCCATTCTCTGTCTCGGTCCAATGATATGGATGGTGGCGATCCCGTGGGACAGTTCGATCACCTCTGCGAAATGGGTGATGGGACATCCCAGGGGACGATATCGGATCACATCTCCCTTTTCGATGTCAAGGGTATTGTCAAAGGAATGTACATCCTCCCGGCAGGACACCTCGCCTGTCAGGGGTCCCAACGCGAAATCTGCTGCGAGTCCATCGATCACACCTTTAATGACAGGCAGTTCAGCGGTCTCCTTTTCTTCCTGCAACATCTGCCTGAGTTTCTCCAGTTGCTTATGGAACCGCTGATGTGAGAGGTAGGGACAGTTCATAAGATCGGTGGCGTCCTTGATGTGTGCTGCAAAGTCCCTGCACTGGGGGTATCCGCATTTACCACAGTTGTATCCGGGTAACAAATCTACTATCTCGCCCACCGTTCATTCACCCCTGTACTCGGTAAAACCGTCCAGGTGGCGGAGGACTCCCATGTGGTATTTCCGTGATACATGCATCTCGCCGGTGCAGAGGGTGCAGATGGCCAGAGGTGGGTTGTAGCGCAGCATCATATCCTCGCTCGTTTCTTCACTCATCTCTATGAGTTCTGCAAGTTCTATGGCACCTTTACCAGTGAGGCCATTGGCCTCGATGATCATACAGTCGGGATTGACCTCCAGAACCCGTTCCCTGAACACCTCGCGCTCAGCCTGCGATACGATATCGCCTTTTGTTGTCACAACGATATCCGCTGTGGTGAGCAGGGGTCCCACCTTCAGGGGTGTGTTCGGCCCTGTCGTCACGTCGATCACACAGATGGCAAGGCAGGTGTCCGGATAGGGTGCACATCGAAGGCATAGGCCAGCGGTCTCATTGACCAGTATATCGGCACCTTTCTCCTTTGCCCATTCGATCATGTCTTCCGTATTGTATATGGTGAAATGGTCCGGGCACATGTCCTTTGAGAGTCCCACTTTGACCGGGACCCCTAATCTGCCAAAGCGCGTATCATCGTCTGTCCACAGGCAGTCCACCTTGACAACGGCCGGGTTATTGCCCCGTTTCTTCAATGCTTTTATGGTATGGAGGAGGACCGATGTCTTTCCTGAGCCCGGAGTCCCCGCGACCACAGCAAGTTTCATGCGATCCCCTCCACGCTATCACCCTGCCTGATGGTCTCACGCAGGGACATGAGCCAATCATCCACCTCGGTCACTTTATTGCAGACATCCTTCTCAGCTTCGCTGGTGCATATTATGTCCCGCATCCCCCCATTCTTCATCACGATGCGGCGAGATGCCATCAGTGCGAGGACCGGATCGTGTGTCACGACCACAACGATCTTTCCCTCACCGGCCAGCAAACGCAATGCATCCTGCTTTTTGATCCCTGCATTCTCGATCTCATCAATGAGCACGATAGGCGAGTCACTGATCACAGCAATGTCTGCGGTCATCAGTGATCGGGATTGTCCACCGCTCAGCACAGTGAGATGTTCCTCCTCATGTATCGGTTCTCCTGTAAGGGAGTTGGCAAGTTCTATGACCTTCCCGATGAGCTCAGGACCCTTTCCCCGGCTGCGGGCATGCATGGCAAGGAACTCCCTGACCGTCATGTCTGCCAGGAAATGCATGTTCTGGGATAGCTGTGCTATCAGTTTTTGCCTGGGGTCCACACGCAGGTTGATATCAGGTTCTTCATCGTTGATGAGTACAATGCGCCCGGTGGGTGTGTCACCCTGTGCCAGCTGCTCGATATCATCGATGAGTGTGCTCTTTCCGGAACCGGTGGGCCCCACGATCCCGACGATATCTCCCTTTTTGATATTTATCTCCATTACCTTATCCGGCAAGCCGTCCTTGTCGACCCCCCCTTTGATGGTGAGTTTTATGTCAGTGGTCATTGTACGTTCCTCGTTCTGAGTTTTTCCGTATTATATCTATGATCTCATTTTCAGCTTCCGGGTTGGTAGGGGATACTGTCAGGTCAAAGTCGAGTTCTTTGGTCGCGTTCTCCTGTTCAAGTCGTTCCTTTCCTCCCCCGGTGATGTTCAGCAGTATATGGTCATGCGGGTCGATGCTCTGTGCCTGTACTGCCTGTATCAGGGCTGCGATGGCAACCGACGGCGCATTAAGAATGTCGATACCCTCTGTTTCCTCGAACAACCCTTTAGCTTCCTCTGCTTCCTTGTTGGTGATGCCATAGAGCACCCCGTCGGTGCTGTCCAGTGCATCCCTGACCCCGCCCCTGACACCGTAGGGTGGCTGCCGGTTGAACAGCACATCATCACACATCCCTTTTGGACAGGAACTATCGATATCGACACCGGAATGCATGGCGTATAGGGGTGCACATGGCAGGTTCTGCGCGAGGTGCAGGCGTGGTAGTTGGTTCCCGAACCGTCCGTCACCCACGAGCCTCATGGCCGCCTCCCAGGCGGCGATCCCACCGGTACCGCTTCCCACTGCCTGGAAATAGTGCTGTGGCAGGCTTCTGGTGGTGAGAGTAGCGTCCAGCATGACGGTACCCATCCCGTCCCGACGGGCCACGTTCCTGGCTCCTCCTTCTGAGACGAAGTCATTCCTGCTCGATATCTTTGAGGCCAGTTCAATGGCTGAATAGTAATCCCCCTTCACCCCGACAGTACATATGGATGATGTATCGTCTCCCGGGATCCACAACCGATGCTTGCTCATCTCAGGTACCACGAGCAAGAGTGGCTGCCCGGTGATGGAGGCAACATGGGCAAAGGCACGGGCTGTATTGCCTGCCGAGGCAACGACCATCACACGCTGATCCTGGTGCTGGAGAAGGCGTTGCATTGTGGGGAAGGATTCCAGGTCCTTGAAACTGCATGTCATCATCCAGGCCTCTCGCTCCGGCCAGTAACCATTAAAACTGATGTAGAGGTTCTCAAGCCCGAGCTCCTTTGCAAGGCCTTCACTCTGGTATGTTACAGAGTGGGCCGAGCCTTCGGGTATCACCCCGTCCACAGGCAGCCATTCACAATATTTCCATATACCCGGAAGGTCCCGTGGTATGAGCTGTTTTTTAAGATATTCGGTACGCAGGAGTGAATCATGCGAATCACAGTATGTAGAATATGGGTCATGGGTGGCCCCACATTCGACACATCTGAGGGTGAATTTGTGCATGGTTCGAAGTTGTGGAGGCGAGTTATATATCTTTCCGTTATTTGAAGTATATTATCTCAAAACGGACAATGTGCTACAAATAATGCCGTATAGGGGTAATAATCGCAAGATAGCTGAAAAAGATATACAGGACCATGCCCATTTGTCCTTATGAGGCCCTGTATATTATATCAAAAAATTCTAATATGTATGGGGTGGGATTTATCTGGCATCTGTTCCTGAGCCGGAAGGCTGCATACCCAGGCCAGGATCCTTGATGACCTTCGCTGTGTCAGTGTACCGATACTAGATCATCCAACGCCTTTGAAATAATGCCCTTCACAATACATCTCATCCCTGATATCCCGCAGCCGAACATCCTTTCCGACAAGCGCTTTTTTGTATGCCCGCGTGATCTTCCTGACCTCATTTTTGCTGTACAGGGACAGGTCCAACCGCAGCACGTCCGCCCCGCATTCCTTCAGGCGCTCGACATGGTCCAGCATATTCAATACCTTTGAATCGTAGATGAGGGTACGCTGACCCCAGCATTTGACGGGATACTTGCGTTCTTTGTTATCAACGAGGTTCACATCGCTATCCCGGTTCACGAGTCCCTCCTCGACCAGGGATCCGATGAGATCATGTTCGGTCACAAGCAACAGTTCACGCCCATGGATCACGATCTCGACCTGTCCTCTCGTCTTGCTGTCCTTCAGCGCGTCACAGACATCCGTGATCTCGTCCAGGTTCAGCTCGCTGGAGAGTGTCACCCGGTGGGCACCTGCCCGGTAGAGGGCACAGGCAGCCACTGAGTTGAACGTGGTCAGTTCTTTCTGTGCTGTAAATGAAAGTTCGAGCTCAGAGGCAAGCTGCACTGTACCGAAACTGGAACATGCCACAGCGAATCCGGAATCCTTCACGTCCTTGATGAGGGGGATCAGGGCCGTGAGTTCCTGGTCATGGGTGATCTGGGGCAGGATGAACACGATCGTGATCCCTGTGTTGGCCAGTTTTCGTACTGCTCCCTCATAATCGGGCCCGGTCAGGGCACGGAAGTGTTCGATGGGGATATATGCGATATCAGCCCCGGCCCCTGCTGTACTCATCAGGGAGGAGATGTCTGTCACCTCCACAGCCAGCAGGGGATGTTCTGCATTATTTTCCATGTTCTCATCTGCGACTGGAGCCGTGCATACCAAACCCGCCCCGTCACCGGACTGGCAACACACCGTTTCGATCTCCGCAAGATCGGGGTCCTTGCGTTCCCGTTCATGTCCATGCAGTACCTTCTGTAATAATATATCGACGGCTTCGCGCCTTGCCTTTGTGAGCACACCCAGGGGTATGAAGATGTT
>JAYEHR010000007.1:0-26933 GCA_034659615.1 Methanobacteriota archaeon
TGAGCAGATGGATCTTCTTCTGGTAGAGTTCCTCCATCTTCTCGATATTCGTGCCCAACAGATTGGATGTGTAGAACTCCACATATACCTCATCAGCATTCTGGATCGTTCGTAAACCTTTCAGGGATATATCGGTCTCATCAAAAAGGCCAAGTCCTACAAAATATAGCATAGACCCGAATTGACCGCGTTATATGTTAAAGGTTTTGAATGGGAGATATAGAGGGATGAATTAAGATGAGCTACAGTACTTCCGATTAGATATGGGTCCGAACGAAACATCTATGTTCGATACTATTGGAACTGGTCCCTCTTCCAGAAATTTACTCCAGCTTCGCACCACATTCCATACAGAACTTCTCATCATCCCTTGCTTCCCTGCCACACTGGGGACAGAGGCGTTTTTGCGCACCTATTTTTGAACGCTGGATGACACTGTCCTGGATCGTTGTACTGCTGATGTTGTACTGCGTGATGCCCTCATCCACGAATATCCTGATATCGATCCTCTTTTCGATCTCCTCAAGCATCTTGTGATAGAATCCGGTAAGTGCATCTTCCTTCTCAGCCCAGCCTTTCAGGATCAGGCGAGATCTTCGCTTGCCCACCACTTCAACGTAGGCTGCATACCGCATACCTGCAACACCCTCTGCGTAGAACCTTGCAACCCCTGTGAACAACTGTGGAGTAGAGGTTATTTCGGGTTTGATCATATACATGTTCATGTCCCTGACGACCCTCGTGACGATGTCGAACAGGTTCTCGGCAGGTATCGCGAGATCCTTTGAATCCTCCTCGGCTGTGAGCATCTCACTGACAGCCTGTCTCCATGAACCTTCATCGACCTCTTTACTCCTGAGGACCGGACAGATGATGGATACCATCTTACTTTTCATGTCCCATCTCTTATGTTTTTTGGTGCCGTAGTCATAATAACTGATATCGCCAGAGACATTACATTCGCCACATTCCCCTGTTGGACGGATCTCAAACGTGACGGTCTTACCTTCATCCGGTTCAAGCATGGAAATGGATAATTCCTTATCTCTTAGCATGAAGACGTCAGGGACTAAAAGATGGATCTTGATGTCACCTATGGGCTCTGTGGTGTGGTTCTCCACCTTGACCTTATAGTCGATCATGGCACCGTTGTAATAAAAGGCAGATTTTACTTTTATAAAGCGTGGCTCGACCTTTTGTGAGGATGCAGGCTCCGACGTTTTTTGTATGACAGGTGCAGGAGCTGCCTTTCCTGGTATGGGATTTATTGATGGTAGTGCCTCCTTTTTTCTAGCTAAGGACTTATTCTCCCGCCTCCGTTTTATCCGCCTTCCCACTTTTCTTGCCACTATGAAGACAAGTACCCAGAACACCACTACCATGACAATACCAATGGCGTCCTCCGCCTTTTGATCGGTTGAAGAAACATCGGAAACCGGATCGTAAACATAAGTAGAACGGTAGTCAACATCGGCCTTTTCAGGTACTGCCGGTATAACGGTAGAACCGGAATTACCCATCTTGGAATAACGGTAGATATTTGATATCACAACATAATCAGCATATGAGTCGGATCCTGTCTCTGCAATATCAAAGCTCAGGGTCAGGTAATCGTCATCAAAATAGAGGCTCTCGCCCTCGGCATATATCCAATCGAGAAGGACTATCCCGTCTCGTGTTATTGTAAACTGCACATAACCATAATCGATATCCACATAAATAACGTTCAGGTAATACCTATCGGTGAGCTCAATTATCTCCCCTTCCGTCAGTATATACTCATCCGACGCCGGGGCTATTGTAACATTGATAAATATCAGGTTGATCAACACAAACACTTTCAAAATAGTCCCTGGGTCTTTGATCCTCAATTTGTGACACCTGTTATCGTTGTTTTATCCTGCTTCTATTTGTCTCAATTATAATTAAGACCTTCTAATATTCAAAGCTTACATTGACCTGTTTCCATTTATTCTATTAACTCGGATCGAAAACATTGGCGCCCATATTGTAGCATAGTCGACACATTATTTACATCGATATTCTGAACACTGTATCACAACTTTGTTCCACACTGTCCACAGAACTTAGCTTCAGCCGGTATTGTCGCACCGCAGGATGGACATTTGCGAACATTGGGAGACCGTTTGGCCTGTGCAGCACCCATCATCTTTGCATCCATATCCTGTCTTCGATAGGAATCTTCACGTTCACGGTCTTCCACTTTCATCATGAGATCGAGTTTGTCATCCTTTGCTCTTGCCTCACTTTCCCTGACCTTGGCCAGTGCTGCGATCTGTTCCGGTGAAAGACTGCCAAACTCGCGCCCTTCACTGATGGTCTTTGCCGTATCAGCACCGCCGGCTTCGGTGACAGTTCTGACGTATTCCATGTCACGTGTGTGTTCCCGGTCCTGCATATCCTGTTCCACTTCAAGCTCGGCGCGCACACCCCTGGCTTTGGAAAGATGCATATCTTCTTTTAACTTCAGGGCTTCCCGGGCTGCCCTGATGTCCGCTTCGTCCTCCAGTTGTTCGATCTCAAGCTGTGATTTCACACCTTTTAACTGCTGATCCCTCTCAAAATCCACCCTGGCAGAAACTGTTGCCTGCTCTGCACGAACTCCTGCTACATCCACCCTCCCCGCACGTTCATGATCACCTTCAATGGAAAGTGTATCCATCTCTTTGAGCTCTTCATGGGTCTGGTATTCGTTCCTTTTAGCCATGACCTCTGCATAGCTTCCAAGATCCCACTGCACCGTGTACTTCATCAGTTCAAGTCCCCACATGGAAAGGGTGGACTTGAGTTGCATCTCCAGCTCGTTCTCCATGGTCAGTTGAAGGTCCCGGTTACCATAGATGTTCTCGATGCTCACCTGCCGTATCTCGGGTTCCAGTACCCGGGTGATGGTCTCGCTCTTAAGATGCTGGTAGATATCCTGGACGGAAAGTGCCCGCTCGCCGTTCTTAGCCGGAGTTGTGTAAGAAAAAAGCATCTGGAAAAATCGTTTTTGGTCCTGGATCCTGAACCGCAAAAGACCTTTGCACCCCACATTCTGATCATCATAGGTCCACATGCCAGCGTATTCCCATTCAAGATCCTTTGCAGACGTATCCATGAGTGCGACATCGACATCTTTCCTGATGTTCCCTGGTTTGAACAAACCACCTACACGCAGTTTACCACTATCGATTATTTCTTCGACCAATCCGTTCTTGACCATCACGGCTTTTTCGTTGGGAGAGAGTATGATCGATTTGGAGAACACACCACCCACATCTCTTTTTGATATCACACGGGCAATATCATCTGACTGCTTTTTCCATTTGAATACCATATTTGACACACCTGTCATGTTCCTTGCTCTTCTACATATGTAGAAAATGGGATTCCTTATGTACATATATATGGCAAGTATTATATATAGTGTTTTCCATTGTATACAATGGCATATATTTTTATACATCAGGCGGAGATATCATGAGAAGGTCCTACCCAGTGAGTGCAAGAGTCTCTGAGGACATCAAGCAATACTTAGACGGACTTGTTGAGATGGGGATAGCAATTAATACATCTGAAGCATTGAAATTATGTATAAGATACGCCAAACAAAAGAAAATGGAGGAGGAACTCTAATGGGACTTACGAATCCGTTCAAGAAAGTGTCACCTGAAGAACTGAAAACAAAACTTGCAATATCAGGGCAGAGATTGACCGCCCGTGAGAACGAACTGATAAAAAAGCGCCAGAAGGCACGTGACCAGGCAAAGGATGCACTCACCAGCGGCAATGACCGCGAGTTCAGGATAGCATCGCGTCGTCACTCCATGGTAGAGGGACAGGTCAACACCATCAGTAGCATGGTGGAGATGGCACAATCCATGGAAGATGTCATAGAGATGGAGACCGGTCTGAAAGAGGTCGTTGAGATCGGTGATAATCTTGGCAAATGGCAGAAACAGCTTGGATTTGATACTGCCAAACTGGAGGGTGCAGTCACCAGCATCCGCACATCAATGGAAAAAGTGAACACAGCGACCAATATGATGACCTCTTCCATGGACGCTGCCATGACTGGCGGAAATGAACTTACCGATATGCAGGATTCTCTCAGGGCTGAGCTGCTGGCAGAACTCAGCAGTGAGACCGCGTCTGAGGACAAGTTATCAAAGAAGATCGAGTCTGAGATGAAAGAGAGTGAGTGAGCTGACGTTGTTGCGGGTGAGCTCAGAATAAGTAAACATCACACGACGTATCAATAAGTGGAGGTATCGCATTTGGGATCTGCAAGTTCACTGGCGGCACAGGCTCGCGGGTATGCAAAAGCTGCAAGGACATTAGAAGATGAGAACGAGAAAGCGCGGGCAAGGGAGCTTTACCTGAAGGCAGCTAAATTCTACAACGATGCGTCCCTGATAACAACTGACAAGACCGACAGGAACACCCAGCACGACCTTGCAGAGCATCTGCTTGATAAGGCACAGTCCCTTAAACATTCCGGTGCCCGGTATTCGGGTTCAGGGGTAACGGAGGGAAGTAGGGATACTGACGAATCCGCATTATCAAAGGACGACCTTGTTATGAAACAGGTCCCAAATATCGGGTTCTCCGATATTGGTGGTCTCGAATCCGTGAAAGAGGATATCAGGAAGGCCATTATCTATCCCTTTACCCACACGGAACTCTACCAGTTATACGGGCAAAAAGCAGGCGAGGGTATCCTGCTCCACGGTCCACCAGGCTGCGGTAAGACCATGATGGCAAAGGCGGCTGCAAAGGAATGCGGCGCGGATTTCATCAGTGTGAAGACCAGCAGCATCGTGAGCAAGTGGGTGGGTGCGTCTGAGAAGAACATCAAGAAGGTCTTTGAGACCGCACGCCAGTGTGAGAAGGCGATCGTGTTCTTCGATGAGATCGATTCCATTGCAGGGCGCCGCAGCGAGGCTGAGGATTACGCCAAACGTGTGGTGAACGAACTCCTTGCCCAGATGGATGGTGTTGATACCGCCGATGACAAACTCCTGGTGCTTGCAGCAACTAACGAGCCCTGGGCGATAGATCCCGCCCTTCGCAGACCCGGGCGTTTCAGCAAACTCGTATACATACCCGAACCTGACCTTGATGCCCGTGCTGCGATCTTCAAACTCAACCTGAAGAAACGACCCATTGCTAATGATGTAGATGTCAACCGGCTTGCCGAGCTGACCGACTCATATTCCGGCGCCGACATTGCTGCCATCTGCAAGGAGGCAGCAGACATCCCCCTGGGCGAGGCGCTGCGCGGAGGAGAGCCACGCAAGATCGAGATGAGGGATTTTGTAACCGTGCTGAATATCCGGAAACCTTCGATACGCAGCTGGTATGCAGAGGCGAGAAGGGAGATCCAGAAGAGCGGAGAAGAGGATGTTTTCGGGGAGATCTTCAGGTAAGATCATTATGTGAGCTCACGCATTAGTCATCAAGAGAAATTATTATGACCATTCACGAAACCATCCCGGAAGATCTCAAGAAAACCAACCGCCAGACCGTGGTCAGCAACCTGAAGGAGGTCCATACAGCAGTCGATAAACTGATCCACCAAACATACCGGCAAAAGGATGCGACTGCAAGTTCCGAACTCCGGGAGATCAGGAGCAAGGTGACGTCACTGCTTTCGGAGATGGAGAATGCAGATCTCGATACCTTCAGTGGCGGGAAGGGGTCCCTGGGTGAGTTCTATGATGTTGAGGAACAGTTCATCAAAAACTCTGCCAGACTGCAAAAAGCAATGGAAGATGCACCGGCATCCGGGGAAGGTGTGGATACATTCTCGCTGGATAATTTGGTGGATGAGCTGGAAGAGAGTTTTAACAAACGGGTGATCCTCACAATGGAGCATCTGCTGGAATACAGAACGCGGCAGGCAGAATCCCTGAAGGCAAGAGATGAAGCACAAGCCATCGAAACCGAGACAGAAATTGAAACTGAAAACAAAACAGAGACTATTGAACAACCTGAACCAGCTCCGGGTCCTGTGGAACCTGTCGGGAATGTGACCATGGAAATGGATACGGAAACACTCTCAAGACTCTACAATTACATCAACATACTCGAGCAGAAATACTCGAAATACCATCCAGATATCTCGAATAACGGTAATTATATCGCGAACAAAACATGGAAGATCGAACACACGAACCGGAGTATTCACGGTGTGATCAAGGACGGCATGTTCAAGGCCCCGCTTGTATTTGAGACTTTCTGGCATCCCAGAGGTGACGTGCGGGATATCATTAAATTCGTGCAATCAAAAGCAAATGCGGTCGGGAAGAAACAGTACATAAGCCTGTGTCTTGTCAATGATGTATGGGACAGGGATATCAAGGAATGGGCAAAGCACTTTACACACCAACGTCTGGTCCTGTACCTGTACGAACTGGAGACCGATATGCTCATCGTTAATGGAACACTTGCCAATGCGGAACTATTCGGGTTCTGGCACTCCAAAGACCTGCAGAGAACCACACTTGCTGAAGAGATGAAGGATTACATTGATGAGGTCGAGTATTTTACAGTGGAGGATGTTGCAAACAGGTTCGGACTCAACATGTCCGGTTCAGAGGATCTCCTGGAGGGGATGGTAAAGAAGGGGATCATTGTGGATGTAGGGTTTGGCGGAGAGGCGAAGTATACGAAGGCCAAGCAGCAGTGATTGCTTTTTTGCTCAAAAATATATGGTTACACCTTCAGAAAAAGCATTTTACAATCGTCAAGCAGGAGCCTCAAGTTATAGATGAGGATTATCAGAACCTAAGGGGACAAATATTTAATGACAGATAAATTAGATGAACAGGAGAGTATTGATTCCGACATTAAGAAACTGAAGATACTCTTGCCTTACTGGATAAAACACAATGATCAACATATCCAGGATAATGAGAAGTGGCTCATAAAAGCGGAAAATTTAGGGTTACCAGAGGTAGTCAGTGAGTTAAAACAGTCTATTGAAATTGCAAAAAATGCCAACCGGCATATTGAACTTGCAAGCAAGGGACTGGAAAAGGGAGGGGAGACTGATGAACAAATATCTCAGCAGTCACCTCGTGTAACACCAATAGCAAAAAATTGGAAGCCTGAGAATTTTGAGCTTAATCAGATTGGAATTATCCGAACCCCTTATACTGAAACCGCCCCATACCAGCCTGTAGAGGAAGACAAGGGCGATTTTCGTGTAATTCTTGATCCCCGGTATGCTGATGGCCTTAAAAAGTTGGAAGGTTTTCGTTACATCTACGTCCTCTATTATATAGACCGGATAAAGAGAGGATCATCGGTAATTGTGAATCCTCCATGGACTGGCGATATGGAAGTAGGGACATTTGCAAGCCGATCACCTGTCCGTCCAAACCCTATTGGACTGAGCATTGTTGTTATTAAAAAAATTGTAAATAACGAGATCTTCACATCAGGATTGGATGTATTTGATGGGACACCCCTGCTCGATATAAAACCATATATAAAAGATCTGGACTCTAAGTCTGATGCAAACTATGGTTGGATTGAAGAGATAGATGACTTTGATCACCTTTCTTTGCATATTAAGGGCATACCTCATGATTATTAAGATAAATGGATTCCACATTTATCAATTGCTTTTTTGAAGTAGGAGATACTGAACTATGCGCAATGTATTTATAGAACTATAAACAGTTAGATTCATTCATATACGAAAGTATCACTCATTACACTAATTATACCATCAGGAGGTTTAAGATCAATGGCAGGACAGTATGGCGGTCAGCCGATCATTATAGATCCGCGTAAACAGAGCACGAAGGGCAAAGATGCACTTGCTATGAACATCAAGGCAGCGAAAATAGTTGCCGACATCGTCAAAACAACACTTGGTCCAAAAGGAATGGACAAGATGCTGGTAAACGCAGTTGGGGACATCGTTATAACAAACGACGGTGCCATGATCCTTAAGGGAATGGAGATCGAGCACCCCACCGCAAAGATGATCGTGGAAGTAGCACGCACCCAGGAGGACATTGCCGGCGATGGTACCACCAGTGCTGTGGTTCTCGCAGGTGCACTCCTTGAACAGGCAGAGGACCTGATCGACGACGGAGTACACCCCAGTGTGATCATCAATGGGTTCAGGGACGCTACCGAGAGATCCCTTGAAGTGCTTGAGGACTTCGCTATGGATGTTACGGAAAATGACCGTGAGATCCTTGAGGAGATCGCAAAGACGGCCATTGCGGGAAAATCCTCTGAAGCATTCAGTGACTTGCTTGCCGAATTATGTATCGATGCAATCCTGAAAGTGCAGAAAGATGGAAAGGTGAACGTTAACGACGATATCCTGCTCAGGCAGGATCCGGGCACGAGCATCTCTGAGACCGAATTCGTGGAAGGAGTTATGATCCCGAAATCAGCGGTCCATTCTGCCATGCCAAGACAGATAACGAATGCTAAGATCGCACTGCTGGACGCACCTCTTGAGGTCAGGAAGACAGCTAATAAATCAAAGCTGCAGATCCATTCCTCTGAACAATTGGAGGCATTCCTCCAGCAGGAAAAAGACGATCTCAAGAAAACCGTTGAAACTATTATTGCAACAGGTGCAAATGTAGTATTCGTTTCAAAGAACATTGATGATAAAGCGGCTGATATGCTGCAGAAGAAAGGTATTCTTGCTATCAAACGGACCAATGATGATGACATGAAACACCTTTCATACACGACAGGTGCACGTTTGGTCAGAAAGATCAATGAGATGACTGAAAAGGAACTTGGAAGTGCTGGTTCTGTTGAACAAAAAGGAGAGTTCGCACTTGCCAAAACCTACATCAAGGACTGTGCCAGCGCCAGGACCGTTACAATAATGCTTCGGGGTGGGACCGAACACGTGACCGACAATCTGGAACGTACCATCGATGATGTACTACACGTGGTCAAAGCCGTTTTTGAGGATGAGAAGATCGTAGCCGGAGGCGGAGCTGCCGAGATCGAAATAGCACAAAATCTGCGGTCCTATGCATCATCCGCGCAAGGACGTGAACAACTGGCAATATCAGCCTTTGCAGATGCCATCGAGAACATTCCCCGAGCCATAGCAGACAATGCTGGCATGGATGGTACAGATATTCTCCTCCAGCTGAGAGCCGAACACAGTGAGAACAAGAACATTGGACTGGACGTGTACACCGGAGAGACCGTTGACATGATCGCAAAGGGCATAGTCGACCCATTGCGAGTGAAAACACAGGCCATTAGGTCTGCGTCAGAGGTCACGAACATGATCCTGCGTGTGGACAACATGCTCAGGGCCGAGAGAAAAGAGATGATGGATGTAAACCCGGAACACAACATCCACAACTATAATGGAATCTGATAGAATCATATCTATCCTTAAACCACGGGCCTGTGGGAATTGCTTCACAGGCCATAGAACCTTTTGTAATTCTCTATCGCTTTTTTTGCTTGCACAGGATAATGTTCCAGCACATAGTTGAGGAAATCTTTTCTTGATTCACATTTCTTGACCACATCAAGTATCCTTGTCGCAAATGCCCTGGAACGTTCGTTCGAGCGTTGTATCTCAAAGGACAGGCATAGGGTGTCGGGAGATAAATGATCCCGCCGTATGTGTGGCGATACCGACCCGATTAGCACTCCCTCTTCCAGGACACTGAACCCCGGCACACCGACCCTGTCGATGCGCCCCCTGTCGGTCAATTTCGCACGATTGCCTGCAGAATAGGAGTGTAATTCCACATACACATCTGGATCGATCTGCTCGATCGCCTCAAGAATGGATGCACCCCTACCATGGTAGTATTCAGGATCAAGGGTCGATAGGTACTCGCTCCTATCGATCACTGGCATCACGGCAACCATCCCTGTAGCAGGCGGTGCCATGCTGAGCAGTATGTCGGAAGTATCTTTCCATTCCGCGCCATGCAGACCTGCCACAAATAGACGGTACGGCCTCCCTTTGCCAGATATCTTCAGCAACATCAAATCACTTCAACAACATCAGACCATCATCATTGATCGTTCTGCGTGCGATCCCCTTTCTGGCAATAACATATATCTCCTGCTTCGTGGATTCGATAACATCCAATACCGATAGACCCATGTCTTCCATACGATCCAGTAACGGCTGCCTGTCATTACGTCCGTTACCGCGTCTGTCACCCATCTTTATGACCTGCAGGACCTTGCCATTTTCCTTTAATAAAGGAAGGATCCTCTCAAGCGCGTCCAGTGCCGCTTCTGGATCCAGGGTCATATCATTGAGGATCACGTCCACCTGTTGTTGCGACATCGAGCTGAGAGACAGGATGAACACGTCCCCGAACATCACAGATACATTGTCCCTCTTATGCGCGATCTGGCCAAGATCGGATCGGAACTCGTGACTGAACTCCACTCCTTTCACATCCGCTGCGATCTCAGATGCGAACATGATAAAACCTCCTGCACTCGAACCAAGGTCCAGAACGTGATCCTTCTCACCGATCAGATCACTCGCCTCCTGGATCCTCTTGAGCTTGAAGTAACCCTGGGGCTTGTCAAGTCCCTCCTCGACATCGACATCGCTCTCATTCGAAATGTCTTTTGAGGGCTTACTCACAACCACACCATTGACCTTCACTTTGCCGCCAATGATCGCCTTTTTGGAACGTCCCCTGGAACGAAAAATTCCCATTTCCACAAGATATGCATCCAGTCTCATATAATAAAAGATATTGGAACGATCATATATAACTACGTATCAGGGCATCCCGTCTCCAAAATCAAAGTTGCAGCGAATCCCTTCCGGATCAAAACATCGGTTACATGAAACACATCTGGCACTCTCCGCCCCGTTCTTCAATTTAATCGCCAGGTCCGGCTCACATATGAACGGGCGGCTCATGGAGATCATATCAGCATAACCCTTGAACATCGAATCCATCACAGACCTTGAACGGATCCCGCCCACCAGGATCACAGGAATGTTCACGGTATCCCTTATCATTTTTGCATACCGCTTAAAGTATGCTTCCTTGTCCATGGAATCAATATCTGGCTGTGCCATGACCTCACCAGCTTCGAATATGCCACCACTCACCTCTATAGCACAGACACCGCTCTTCTCCAGCAGACTGGCGATCTCCACGCATTCAGGTGCATCCAGACCCACCTTCCCGGAGAATACATCGAAACCATCGGTAGCATTCAGCTTTACCATTATCGGGAAAGCCTCTCCCACAGTTTTTCGGATGCCGACCATGATCTCTGTGATAATGCGTGTGCGATTCTCCACCGATCCGCCCCATTGATCTTCACGTCTGTTCGTGTAAGGTGAGATGAAACTGCTGAGCAGGAAGCCGTGGGCGCAGTGCAGTTGCACACCATCAAAACCCGCCTCTTTTGCACGTCGTGTCGCTGCTACAAAATCCCTGATCGTCTGCTGTATATCCTCCTGGGACATTGCCATAGGAGTCTTACCCGAGGATGTGTCCCTGACTGCTGAAGGTGCAAGGATGGGACCACCGTCCGTCACCATGGACTGCCGTCCTCCATGGACGATCTGCAGGAATATCCGGCTATCGTATTTATGGACCCGCGTGGTGATGGCGCGGTATGGTGCTATAGAACGATCATCAAAGATCCCCTGCTGTCGATCATTGCTCTTGCCCTTAGGATCAACATAGGAATATCCGGTTATGATCAGACCCACCTTGTTCCGGGCCAGTTCCTCATACATGTCACCAATAGCCTCTGTTGGCGTGCCGTCGTCCTCTGCAAGCCATTCATTGGTGGCCGAGCGTACCAGACGATTGCTGACCGTAAGATCCGCGATGTTGATAGGTTCAAAGAGCATGGCATTCAATCAGGCTATATAGATATATATAGATTTTCAGAACTACAGGGTATTTTTTTGTTGTGGTTCTTTATTACCTGTAAGCATTTGGGGTTCCACCAGTGGAAAACTTATAAAAATCAGATGTACTTTAGAAACTCCTCCCTTGACATTTTCAAATCATGTTTGACAATCTTATTCAAAAGACCCCTATCAATTTTCTCCCCGGGATGGTTTGGTACTAAAGTGGTCCTTCCATCCGGGTGTTCGAAGAACATGTGGCTGCCTTTTTGCCTGATCAACTTAAAGCCCATTCTATTAAAAGGCATGTTCCAATTCTCTGGCTGATAGCAAGGGCAATCTTGCCATTTCATGCCTCTACTTCAATTTGTTGCAAACCTAGGAACTTCTTTGGAGTGTAAGGATGCTTAACACTGAGATACAAAGAGATAGCTTCTTTTGTCCTTTCAATAAGTTCATCATAAGTCTTTGCCTGACTCCTGACGCCGGGCAATTCAAGAACCTCGGATATCAAATAGCCATCTTCCCCTTCTTCAACGACCATATTGAACCTTTCTTTCATATAACAGTATACAGATAACTACAATATTTATATTTTGGTACTTCTGGTTGGCAGTATCAACTGGTAAATCCGTAAACACAAGTACTTTACCAATATTTTAATATGTTTGATGACTTTTTTATGTTTTTTTATTGTTTACCCACAAGCAATAGTTTGAAACAATACTCACGCAACTTATGCAGATATCCTTTATTTCAATTCCAATCAGAAGGATCTCTACCGAGCTCAGAATCGATCATTCCATGGATCGCTTTTTCGTGGCGATGTTCTCCTGCATCTGCTCATTATGGATCCTGTACATAAGCAGTGTTACATACAGGAGAATAAAAGCAATGAAATTCATGACCAGCGTCAGTTGAAGGGAACTGCCCTCCAGGCCACCTCCACTGCCCCCGTAGGCCGCATCTCCAAACATGAGAGGATGTGCCGAGCGCCACAGCCGGATGGACAGGAAACTCAGGGGCACGGAGAGGAATCCCACGATCCCGAACACGGCCGACAGGCGTGCGCGTCCCTCAGGCTCATCAATGGCCTGCCGTAGCAGCAGGTATGCCAGATAGACCAGGAACAGGGCAAGCGATGTGGTCAGCCTGGGCTCCCATATCCAGTACCAGCCCCATGTAGCATGGGCCCAGAGGGATCCCGTGGCAAGGACAAGGAAGGCGAAGATCACTCCGATCTGGGCTGAGGACGCAGAGAGAACATCCCAGCGGTGCTCACCTGACCGGAGGAACTGTGCACTGGACAGGAACACCACGGTGAACGCAAGATAGGATACCAGAGCTATGGGGAGATGGAAATAGAATATCTTGAAGCTACTGTCCAGAAGCTGACCTGACTCGCTTCTCATCTGTGGAAGGTAGAAAAATAGCATGCCCATAGCTACGAGCATAGCCATACCCGTTACGATCGATAATATCCGTGTGTTCCTCTGACCATCTGACATGATCGTCCTCACTGACAGCTCTTAAACAGTATTCAAATGCTAAACGATGCTTATATGTTCATCATACAAATAGATACGGTCCGTATCCCTGAGGTTTCACGATACGTCAGTCCTGCAATGTATGCTCGAACACCAGGTATGCCACGATGAAGAACACCACATCATAGACGAGCAGCAAACGGATCTCCTGTACCACATCGGCAATACCGCCACCTGCGAGCACTTGTGCAGTGGCAAGTACGGACGGGATGATCACCGGTACGACCAGTGGAAGAAGAAGTACCGGTAACAGGACCTCACGCGTCCGGGTGTTGACGGTCAGTGCGGAGAGCAGCGTCCCCACGACCACAAATCCAATGGTCCCGAGTACGATGATCACCATCAAACCGAAAAGTCCATTGAACGGATAGTTGAACAGTACCGAGAATATGGGGACCGTGACCAGTTCCACAAAGAACATCAGGACGACACCGGCAATGATCTTGCCCAGGTAGATCGCACTGCGCTCAACCGGGCAGAGTTTCAGGCCCTCAAGACAACCGTTCTCCAGTTCTGCGGCAAAGGAACGGGACAGACCCAGGGAGCCAGCAAATATGAATGTGATCCAGAGGGCGCCCGGGGCAAGCATTGAGACCATGTTCGAAGAGCTGATGATATCCTCAAACGCGATGCTGAATA
Source organism: Methanobacteriota archaeon (assembly GCA_034659615.1). Classification (GTDB taxonomy): domain Archaea; phylum Halobacteriota; class Methanosarcinia; order Methanosarcinales; family Methanosarcinaceae; genus JAIOTO01. Next base: position 14,050 of record JAYEHR010000007.1, read on the forward strand.
TTACGATCACAAGCAATGAGAAGACGATCATCGAGTTGAGCATCTGCTTGGTGCGCATCTCCTCCCTGAGATCCTTTGCTGCGATATGGAGTCCCGGGATCATATCACATCGACCCCGGACCATGGTATATTCACCATCTCAACCAGCATTTCAGGTATCATGCCCTCCGTCTCAAGCATCATGCCCACCATCCACAAGAGCGATATACGTCTCCTTCAGTTCCTCAGCACTCCCAATATCGGATCTGGGACGGTCGTACACAATCTCTCCACTGACCATGATCACAACCCTGTCACAGGAGCGCAGACTTCTCTCTATGTTATGGGAGATCATCACCCGGGTGGTCTTGCTGGGATCAAGTTCAAGGAGAACTTTCTCAAACGTCTGGGCTGCATGCTGGTCCAGACCGGTATAGGGCTCATCCAGCAGCAATATGGAAGGATTGTGGATCAGTGCCCTCGCAATTGAAAGCCGTTGTTTCATCCCCCGTGAGAGGGTCCCGACCCGATCCCCTGCCCTGTGGATCAGCTCCACCTTCTTCAGCAGCTCATCGATACGCCGCTCCAGAACATCATCCGCGAGCCCGTACATCTTTCCAAAGAAACGCAGGTTCTCCTCGGCTGTCAGGTCATTGTACAGGTAACTGTCATGGGACAGGACACCGATCATATGCCTGATCTGCACCGCATCGGTCGTCGCATCCAGCCCATCGATCATCACCGACCCCCCCGACGGCCGGGACAGTGTGGACAGGATCTTGATCAACGTGGTCTTGCCAGCCCCGTTGGGACCAAATATGGCAAGGAACTCCCCCCGCCTGACAGCGAGATCCAGTCCTTTCAGTGCCCGAACGCTCCCGAAATCCCTGGAGACGTTTCTGGCTGATATAATGTCATCCATTGGATGATAGATGAGGTTCAGTATAGATTAACGTTTTGATTTGGTGTGTAATTATTGGACAAATGGTCATCCTTGATCTGCACTTGCCCCTTATTTCATATGGAAATATATAATATATTTAATTTAAACGCTTTTTTCAATACTATTAATTCATTGAATTCATTGATGTAAAAAAAATTTAACACAGCATAGCATCTTGAAAATCATACAGGATGGATAAACTCTTAATACGTTAGCAATAATATATTCTCTTTAAGAAAGATGTGAGGGATCGATTTGAGCAGGGAATTTACTATTGTCATCGAACAGGATGAAGATGGAGTATATGTGGCTTTTGTGCCAGAACTTGAGGGATGTCACACTCAGGCTAAAACACTTGATGAGCTAAATGTTAGGATCAGGGAAGCAATTGAGCTTTATCTTGAAGTGGAGTCGGAAAGCTATAATGAGAGGCATCTGGACTTTATTGGTGTACAGAAAATCAAAGCTGGCATTTGAATGAATAAAATAAAGCCCATCCCTGCAAAAAAAGCCATAAAAGCACTTGAAAGCTGGGTTTTAAACAAATCAGGCAAAAGGGCAGTCATCTGTTTATGAGGCATCCTGATGGCAGGACAACTGTCATTCCGGTTCATTCTAAAGAAAGAATCGGTAAAGGATTGGTCAAGAAATTGATGAAAGATGCAAAAATTACAAGGGATGAATGGATCGAACTGCTGAAACAGCTCATTGTTTTTTAATATTTCAAAAATCCTTTCGAAAATGAGATCATGAGACTCCCACCTGAAATCAAAACAAATATAGATTTCCTCAGGGATGGGGCCTGGAGCGGGAATCTGTCAAATCCCTTGCATTCCATAGATCTGCGGGAGATGTTAAAGCAGAATGTATAATTCTGCTTAACATTTTGATCATAACAGGACATCCTGCGCAGTACGCCAGCCGACTCCGATCACTCATCCAAAGAGCTCGTCCACACACTGGCGGCACTCGGCATAGATCCGCGTGTTCACGATGCTATCATCGCCCTCGCGATAGGCCTCGAGCATCGAGGAATAATACCATTCCTGCTCATCCTTGTCCGCATTGTACCGCTCCCACATATGCTCGGCATCATTGTTCCGGTCACTGATCATATCCCTGAGATTGGCCAGTTTGTCGGCACATGAAAGCAGTTTTGCCTCCCATCCCGCAGTCTTCATGGCATTGATGCTGTGTTCCTTACGCATTTTCCAGGACTGCGCCTTCCCGGCAGAGGGGTACGGCTGACCAGATCCGTCCAGCTCGGAGACAGCCTTAACAAGTTCTGCGATCCTTGACCCATAGAAATTATTGATCTCTACCAGTCCGACATCCGTATCCTCCACAAGATCATGCATCAGGCCAGCAGCTACCAGCATTTTGGACCCTCCATTCTTCATCAGGATCGATGCCACGTCCATGGGATGTACGATATATGGGATCTCGGTGCCTTTCCGGACGTTGCCCGCATGTGCATTGTATACGTACGTGAACGCCTGTGCAAGATTGACATCATCCTCATGTTCCTCATACTCTTCCTGCATATCCAGCAAATGTATCCGATAGGATGCTTTCCTGGAATGTTCGTACATCGTCAGGTCGCTGCCTTCCCGCACAATAATGGTCTGGTAGGAATTGCCCAGCCATATCCTGCGAGAAGGAGGACATGACCATTCCTCATTATAGATAAACTCTGGAGGCATCTCAAGTTCCTTTCCTTCCTCAACGGTACCTGTGTGTATGAGGAGACCATTGCCCTTGTTCGTGGTACTGTCACAGTACGTAGCTATTAGCTCTCTGAACTTCATATATATCCCATCCATTACCCATAAGCTGTCATTTTTTACTGTATACACAGGACATGCCCTGCAGTCAATATTCTTCGTAGTGCAAGCCCTTACGTGAGTATATAACTTTTGCTCAGGCTCACCTGCTGCCGTGTAAAGCCCCGATCTGCTTATCCAGGGCAGCGTCAAACTCGTCCAGGGATCGTGTGACGAACTCATGTGTCAGAAAACGGGGTGAGACCCGTTCAACGATCTCGGAGCATCGGCTATCTCCAAAAGGCATGTGCTGGTCGATCTTACCCACATGCTCCAGTACCTTTATATAGCGATCAAAGAACAGCAGATCACCAAATCCCGCAGGATCGCCCTGTTCAAGAGCTTCCCGCTGGAACGTGCCAGACAGGCTGTAGTGTAAATGCATTCCTTCGATGCGCTCGATGACATCGACAGGAAGCGTATCAAGGATCGCAAGCACCTTATCAATACCATCCCTCTCACGGTCGCAGGACATGGTAGCGTTCATCAGGTGTCCCGTGTCCAGCAGGAATGCCCAGTTGGAGAACTCAAGACGTTCCATGAAACGGTAGATCAGGTCTGTATCCAGGAATGTCAGACCTGGCCACCAGAGATTCTCAAAGAATATACGTACCGGCGGCTCACCACCCGGAAAGGAGGAGACCAGATGGTTCAGGAACTGCGCCGTGACATCGATCACATCCTCATCGCTGCAACCATGTTTGCGGGTAAAGACCTGGAACGGTTCCACATAACATACATGACAGACCGCATAACTGGCATCAAGAACAGAGGCGTTCTCAAGGGATCGATGGTACATATCCTGCACCTCCTGGTAATTCCTACCCCCGTACAGGAACAGTATCATATCCTCATCCATCTCCTCCGGGAACGATGTTGTACCCTTCAACACCCGGTACATTCCCACCGGGGATGGAAGGTGCACACCCTTTACCAACCCTGCAGGAACATCTGGTAATGGCCCCCTTCCCAGTAGTAGCTCTATGCCATCCAGCTCGTGATGTGAAAGAAACGTCCTGACATCGTCCCAACTTTCCCCGAAACGTTCAATATCACAGGCATATACGGAAAAGTTCATCAGTTCTTGCATGTGAGAACTCCAACAAAGACCGTTATTGCGTACAGGATAGATTCTTGGCGACCCAGGCAGTCACCTTCACCCAGTTGTCCAGGATCGATTCGCGCTCGCTTAACAGCTCATCCACCGGCATCATCTGTGATCTTCCCTGTGGCATATCGAGGATCCTGGGAAGCTGCCGCATCAATCCAAAGGCCGCATGTTTGCCCGCATTCTCAGGGATCATGCCCCAGGCGATCTCATCGACAAGATGGAGCAGGGAAACCTCAGCCGCAACAAGCGAGGGGGTCCGGGACAGCTCCCGAAGGTCCGTTAGGAAACGAGCCTTGCGGTTCTCACCATCCAGGGTTGAGGCAACCTTCCAGTATCGGGCCTCGTCAATCCCAAAACGCTCCAGGCGCACCAGCATGTCCCGCTGTGAAAGAGGAGAGAGTTCGGATTGCCTGTCCAGGGATTCCTGTGTCGCCTCGATGACACATTTGCCGATCAGTTCGCCGAGCTTTGAATGTTTACCGGCATCGGTGAGAGAAAGAGAACTGGTCGTGTCGGTCACCACCGCGATCATATCGGTTCCTGACCCAGTGGCGATGCCATTTGAATACTTGCTGGGTGCCATGAGCTGCTGCAACGCAGCCGCCTTTGCCTCTGTAGCGGTCATGACCGCACGCGTCATGGCATGGGACGGGAGGTTCGCACCGATGAGGAGGATCGTATTGATGGTCCCGCCAATAGGCTCACATCTCGCATCCTCCTGATAATAGGACGCAGGGTCTCCTGCCCGTCCCCCATTGATCTCTATCCCTGCGGTCACTATTGCCGTGACCTCCAATCCCCTGAACGAATGGGTCACAATGGACACATTTCTCATGTTCGCAGCCGTGAGTAGACCACAGCTGCGGGACGGGTCTACTCCAAGACGGTGTGCAACGATCTCAAGATATGCGGGAATGCTACCGCCTTCGAGTTCATGGGAATCACTCATCTTATGCGGGATCTTGTGATTGAATATCGCATCAATATCCTTTTGGAATCCTCCATTGACCCAGGAGGTCGTAAGAGCACACCTACCGGGAGGAAGCGATACAAGGATGGACGTGTCTTCCACCCACACCCGTTCACCCGCCGAGGTCTCAAAAAGAAGCCTACGCTCCCACTCATCCGATGATGGGGTGTGGCTTTCATTCATTTCTGCATTCATGATATCTACCTGATAGGTGATGTGACGCCTACATATATCAATTTTTGTGATGTTGTTATGTTAATTTGCCTCAGAACTCATAGGGTTCATCATTGATCAGAACCGTTTCTCATCACAGGCAATATACATCATTGGTATAATCTCAGGAGCGCATTTCTGATACAAGGGACCTGGCTGAATCCTTTGGAGACTCTGAATTATAAATGCTTCGACCCACGATCACCCAGTCTGCACCTGCCTGTATCACATCGCGGGCACTGCCTCCCTGAGCTCCCACGCCCGGCGAGATGATGCTCATCTCGTTACCGATAATGGAACGCAGATGCTTCACACGGTCCGGCCGCGTGGCCGGGGCCACGATCCCGTGGGCACCCGCTGTCACCGCCATCTCTGCGATCTTATCTGCCACCGGCTGGAAGAACTCGGCACCTCCCGGATGGCTCATCTCTGCGACTACATATACGTCCTTTCCGAACCCGTCTGCAACCCCCACACAGGCACGCAGGCTATCCTGGCCGGTGAACCCATGGACAATGACCGCATCTGCGCCTGCTTTGAACACCTGCTCACAGATCAATCGATCCGTATTTGGAATATCGGCAACCTTGAGATCTGCGATAACAGGTGCAAACCTGGCAAGATCACTGACAACACCAAGACCTTCCGCCAGCACCAGCGGATATCCGACCTTGATGGCATCCACATATTCAGATATATCCTCTGCGATCGTTACAGCCCTGTCCCGTTCGGCCACATCCATGGCAACGATCAGACGATTTTTTTTATCCATATCTAATTCTCCAGTATCAAATTAATGAAATTGATGACCTATCTCCCACAAATCTGAGGGTGCCTCTGCTTCATATACTGCAGATAGGGAATCAATGCATACTTGCCTCTTTAACCTTTCTTTTGAGTTCCTCTACAATTTCCGGGTTCTGAAGGGTAGTCACATCACCCACATCGGTGCCATTGGTTATGGCCTTGAGCACCCTGCGCATGATCTTGCCGCTTCTTGTCTTGGGCAGATCCGCAGCGATGATAAGCCCGGCCGGGCGAGCGATGTGCCCGATATCCTCAGCTACGTGAGCGATCAGTTCCTGCTTAAGCTCTTCACTCTCTGGGACACCAGCCGTAAGGATGACATAGGCAAAGATGACCTCTCCCTTTATCTCGTCCGCCTTCCCATCCACAGCAGCCTCCGCGACTGCCGGGTGAGACACCAATACGCTCTCGATCTCCATGGTTCCCAGCCGATGACCAGCTACCTTGATCACATCATCAATGCGCCCAAGTACCCAGAAATAGCCATCTTCATCGACGCGGGCACCGTCCCCTGCCAGATAGACATCAGTACCCCATTTGCTCCAATAGGTATCCAGAAAACGCTGCTCATCGCCATGCACCGTGCGGATCATGCTGGGCCAGGGTTTCTCGATAGCGAGATAGCCACCCTGCCCAGGAGGTAACCTGTCCCCCTGGTCATCAAGCACCGACGCCTGTATTCCAGGGAACGGCCTGGTGGCACTGCCTGGCTTCATTGAGGTAAGACCTGGTAGAGAGGTGATCATGACCATTCCGGTTTCGGTCTGCCACCATGTATCCACGATGGGACATCGACTGCCGCCTATCTGCTCATAGTACCATAACCACGCCTTTGGATTGATAGGTTCTCCCACACTTCCCAGCAGGCGCAGGGAGGACAGGTCATGCATCTGAGGATACTGGGCACCCCATTTCATGAACATACGGATCGCAGTGGGTGCTGTATAGAGAATTGTCACGCCATACATCTCAACGATATCCCAGAACCGGTCCTTATCAGGGTAATTGGGAGCTCCTTCATACATGACCACGGTGGTACCGTTCAGAAGAGGACCATATACGATGTACGAATGTCCCGTGATCCATCCCACATCTGCTGTACACCAATAGATGTCATCCTCCTTCAGGTCGAATATCCAGTTGGAGGTCACATATGTACCCACAAGATAACCGCCGGTGCTATGGACAACACCTTTGGGTTTGCCTGTGGTCCCGCTGGTGTACATCAGGAACAGGGTGTCCTCCGAATCCATCACTTCAGGCTCGCATTCTGTGTCCGCACCATGTATCAGGTCATGCCACCAGACATCCCGGCCATCCTCCATGGGCACGACATTTGCGGCGTGGTCGACCACCACTACTTTCTCAACGCCTTCGATCTTGTCCAGACCTTTATCGGTTTTCTCTTTCTGATCGAGCAACTTGCCCCTATGGTAATACCCATCACAGGTGATCACATACCGGCTCTTTGCATCACCGACACGCTGTGCTAATGCATCGGATGAAAAGCCCGCAAACACCACACTGTGTGGTGCCCCGATCCTGGCACATGCAAGCATGGCGATCACAGCTTCCGGGATCATGGGCAGGTAGATGGTAACAACATCCCCTTTTTTCACACCAAGTTCCTTGAGACCATTCGCAAACCTACAGGTAGATTCCAGCAAATGGTTGTATGTATAACTCTCCGAGTTGCCCATCTCTCCTTCCCAATGGATGGCAACCTTATCACCGCGTTTCAGGATGTGCCTGTCCAGACAATTATATGAAGCATTCACCTTGGCCCCAACGAACCACTGAGAATGAGGTGGTTCCCACTCCAGTACTTTATCCCAGTGGCGATACCAATCAATATTATCAGCAAGCTCTTCCCAGAACATTTCAGGGTTCTCCTCCGCCTTCTGATATATGTCAGGATCGTTCATGTTCGCCTGTGCTGCAAACTCTTCTGATGGTCGCAACACATGTTCTGCTTTCAGTGAGGATTCGATTGTGTCTGTCATTGGTCACCAACTCTCCCTTATCAGAATATTCATCATTATTGAACAGGTAAATACTTAGTGGTCGCTCAGGTCAAAACAACATCGTTTCGTCCCATGATTACTGAATCCATTCTTTAACGTCATCGATCGAAGGGATCTTACCTGCGATCTTCACATCACCATCGACCACAACACCCGGTGTTAGCATTACACCGTAATTCATGATACTGTCAAGGTCTTCGACCTTCACGATATCGGCTTCGACTCCTGCTTCTTTTACAGCCTTTTCTACGACTTCAAAGGTTTTCTTACACTTTGCACATCCTGTTCCAAGAATTTCTATTTTCATTTTGATATCTCCTCAACTTCTTTTAGTTTTCCTTTCTCCTCATATAAACCAAAGACCAAACATAAGACCCGCGACCGATGCAATTGCCACTACCAGTGTAATGTAAACAGATGCTTTCTTAACTCCCATTATCCTGCTGATCACGATCATATTCGGAAGGCTCAATGCCGGACCGGCAAGCAACATTGCCAGCGCAGGTCCTCTTCCCATCCCAAGTTCAGTAAGGGCACTGATTATAGGTACTTCAGTGAGGGTTGAGAAATACATCAGGGCAGCCGCAACTGAGGCGATAAAACTTGCACCGAATGAGGCGCCTCCAACCACTGCAGCAACATAGTGTGCCGGCAAGAGTTCTACCATTATACCCGCAAAGAAAACACCGATTAAAAGCAGCGGTGTGATCTGCCTAACAAGGAACCATGTCTCTGACATCCAGTCTCTCAATTCGTCTTTACTGAACCATTTGAATGATAGGAATACGGTTAACAGTACAAGGCAACTTTCCATGGCCATAAGAGGTATCCAGGCCGTAAGTATCTCGGGGATAACAAGGATGGCCAGAAGGAGGACGAAAAGGGATGCACTGTGGACATGTCTGTCACCACCAAAGATCTTGATCCCTTCCTTTTTTACCCTGTGGCGTTCAAATATAGCAGCCATTGTAAGCCCGATGAATACGGAGAGCAGAATTGCAATGACTGCTCTTGCAACTCCCAGATCGTATCCAAGTATCTTTGCGGTATAGACGATCGCGAGTATGTTTATTGCCGGTGCTGAGAACAGGAAAGTGGTCGCAGGTCCGATCCCTGCCCCCCTGCGGTAGATCCCTGCAAAAAGAGGTAACACGGTACAGCTGCATACCGCAAGCAGACAGCCGGAAATTGCGGCAATTGTGTATGAGATGTATTTTGGTGTTTCATTTCCAAAGAACTTTAATACAGATTCCTTGGAAAAAAGGGATGCTATCGCCCCGGCAAGGAAAAACGCCGGTACGAGGCATAGCAATACGTGAAGTGCCAGGTATTCCTGAACCGATTCCAGTCCGACACCCGCAAGATGATAGAATAATGATTGATCGAGCATTTTGTATTTGCCTCTATTTCAACATTATTTGAAATACTCGTACATAAAGGTATTCATTTCAAAATATGTTGAAATATCGTGGTCTTTCCGAGTTTAACCACACCAGAGACGGAAAGATCACATCGCCCTGTAATAGCTCCTGTCATCCGAATCGACCTGCGTGATCCGTTTTTGTGCAAGCAGCATATCAACGATCGGGTGTAGATCCTGCGGATCAATATCCAGAGAAGCGACAACCTGCTCGAACGTGCAGGGCCGACGCAATATTAGGTCATATACCTCATCGATCGGATCCCCATGTTTGACCCTTGATCGTTTCCTTCTCAGGCCCTTGAGCACCAGTCGGACCCGATCCTGTCCAAACTCATCATCAAAAAGACGTGCTATCTCCTTGAGTCTGCGTTCGCTGGTGGGAGTTACGAAGTCCTCAGCAGGTGGTCGGCTTATTGTGAGCACCTCGATCTCATCGGGATCAATATATCCCAGCACTTCTACAAGTCGATCAATTTCTTCATCAGTAGTATTTGTGAAGTAATCCGTATTGTCACTATCACTGCTACCCAGGAACATTACCTCAATGGCAAGTCTCGGACCGTCCATACTGGCCAGTTCCCTGAGGCCTTCAATTATCCCTGCAAGCTTTATTCCCCCGGCCGGCCGATTGATCGTCCGGAACGTCTCCTCATTGCCGGAAACCAGGGTTGCTACTACAAGATCCGCCTCTGCCAGATTGTCCCGTACATCTTTACGACCCATTAATGAGGAATTGGTGATCACACAGACCGGCACATCACTGATCCCTTTGATCCCTCTGATCATATCACCAAGAGCCAGATTAAGTGTAGGTTCGCAGGTACCGGAGAAAGTTATGTAATCGAGATCCTCTACATTCCGGTGATAATTACGTAGACCTTCCACTACCGCTTCAGGCGTTACTGCTCCTGTGACATCCTCAGGCCCCGTAAGTTTTTGGTCAACGTGCCCAAGCTGGCAGTATATACAATCAAAATTACAGTTCTTCTTTGAATGCGTCCGTTTGATCACATCAATACCCAGAGAACGACCAAGTCTTCTGGAAAGGAGGGGACCATAGATGATCCGTGGTTTCATAGTATCTGTCACCAGTTAAATATTATTGCAAAAAATAGAAAAATGAGGGTGTTGTCCCTCATTCATTCATTCATTCGTTGCCCGGTTTTTCCGGAGATCTTCGACCTCCCTCTTCAAGTCCTCTTTCTGCTGTTCAAGGGATTGGATCCGGGCTTCTAGATTAACGATCCTTTCATTTTCACTGGTTACGGGACCTGGAACATTCTCGGCTGCATAGGGATCTACAACCGGTACCGTGCTGAAACGGAAACCTCCCCTACGTCCCATACCTCTGCCTATTCCAGGTCTGCCCCATAAACCAAAATGCATAACCCCTGCACCTCTTCCTCGACCCACATACCCCCTGGGTATGGGATATGTCCTTCCGGGTAACTCATTGCCTGTGCAATAACCTGCACCTCTTCCTGTCATTGGGCCCTCTCCCATCGGCCCTGTTCTATCTCCACCTGGCATATATTTTCACTCCTTTTTATGTTCTACATTCAATCGATCCAAAATCATGTCCATTATTCATTTTCGTACCATTGCGGCTCCGCATTGTGAACACTGCACCTGATTACAGGGCACCCCTGGTTGATGTGGTTGTTCATGACCGCATGCAGGACATCGACAGCTCTCCTGTGGGCCACCCAAACCTGCCTGACCCATGCCGCGGCGGCCCGTCATTGGGCCCTCCCCCCTCGGCCCGGTCCTATCTCTACCTGGCATATATTTTCACTCCATTTTATATTATACATTCAATAATTCAATCGATCCAAGTCACATTCCTATTCACACTCGCACCATCGTTGCTCCACACTGCGAACACTGCATCTGACTGCAAGGTACCCCTGCTTGATGTGGTTGTTCGTGTCCACATGCGGGACATCGACAGTTACCCTGCGGACCAGCAAAGCCAGCCGGACCCATGCCGCCGCGACCTCCGCGACCACGACCCTGGCCCCTACCAGCTACTGGTCCCTGACCCATAGGTCCTGTCCCATCTCCTCCTGGCATTCTATAATCACCTCCCTCTATCTTGATCGTTTTTCCATGTACCAGAGCATCGGTCACTTTCTCCAGCGCCCTTCGTAGCGCCCGGTGAAAAGTAGACTGATGCACATGCATCCTGAAAGCGGCTTCCGTCTGGGACATGTTCTCAAGATAATTGAGCCTCATTGCCTCCAGTTCATCGATGGTTACGATAACATCAGCCTGTTCTTGCTGAATATTTTCTGGTACAAAGCACCTGTTATTGTGCTTAATACCTACCATCCGCTTTTTTCTAGGACGCACCATGTTATGCATAATAATGCATAACCCGAATAAATAGTTTACGCTGGGCTTTATTGACACAATAACTGGGCCAACATTAGCAGTGATACTAGATCACGCATAACATGAGCGCGGGGATATGGAGAACAAGGGGGGATGTCACTTATGTGGGAGAGTGGTGGTACCTGTATATTCCCCGTGCCCAATTATATATTGGCATTTGTGATATAAATACATAACGATTAAACATTATATACAGTGGTTATACACACCAAACAACTGAGATATCCACTGGATCCCACATAGAGAGATGACAGGCCAGGCTCACGAACCAACTCTTCCCTCCGGTAAGCTATCGGTGTGGTATCAGAGGTCAGCACCTGTTGTACTGGAAGCCAATCATGGAACCTGCCAATACCAGGAGCATCTTTTAAGGACAACGTTGTGCCGCATGGGAAGCACGCAAGAACAAACTGTCATGATCACAGTATAATCGGTACTCTGTACCATAGTCCCTGCCACATTCCAGACACTTTAAGGTGAAATCTCCCATAGAACCCATAGACAATAACCATTCGGTCTTATCTTAAAAATGTATTTCAATCATTACCGGCTCTCGCAGTCCTTTGCAGATCATGGTTGTTCATAGAATAAGTTTGGAACTGAATCTGTATTCCGGATATTTTTAGAAGGACCCACTGGATACTGGATATCCAGTGACCCAATAGCAGCACCAAGTTCGCGCTGGTCGTGCAAATAGAACATATCACTTTTTCTTGATGCATTCTTGAGCAATACCACAGCATGATCATGCCCTATCTCGAGTATCTCAACATTCTCATAATCAAAGAAGATCTTCCCCAATTCAGGTTCAAGATGCCGACTACCGAATGCGAACACATACACCTTGGCAAACACATCGAGATCGTAGTTCAGTATGACCGTTGCGTCAGTATGATCAAATCGTAGGACCATCTGATCAATGTGGATATATTGGCCGCCTTCATCCATGGCATGTACTGGACAGGACAATAATGATATTGCAAGGGTCATGAGGATAAATGCAGATATTCTACTCATTACCTACCAGTATACCATACAGGTTAATATTTCTTTTTATGCCTGAGATGATTGAAACACCTACAAACATCTAATTTACAATAAAACATTGCACATGTCAAATGAAAAAAGATGCGTAAACACACAATATTAAATTTTTCAATCGATACATTCTTATTTGGTGTGTTCTATTTGAACCTA
>JAYEHR010000008.1:0-14593 GCA_034659615.1 Methanobacteriota archaeon
ATACTATGTATATACTAATAATGTATAAATGTTCCGATTTCCTGTTGAAATAAAGGTATTATAGAAGATCTTGGACAAAAATGGAGTTCAGGTCAAAAAGTGTAGGAAATCTTTCGGAGATACTGTCAGGATTGAAACACATTTATAACATTAATCGCTATAGAACAAACTCCCATGCATCCTGAAGATTCATATGATATAATTGTGGTCGGAGCAGGCCCTGCTGGCTCAACGGCTGCAACCTATGCCGCACGAGCAGGTGCCTCGGTCCTTCTTGTGGACAAGAAGAAGGATATAGGCGTGCCTTTGCAGTGTGGTGGGTTTCTACCCCATCGCGAAACCCTGCAGGAACTGGTACCCGGTGCCCAGCTGCCCTACACCCTGGAGGAATATCCTTCTTCGTGTGTACACACGACCACCACTCTTCAGCGCTTTATAGCTCCCAATGGACAGTCCAAACAGTTCGAGGTCGATGCGGATGCTCTTGATAGACGGCGGTTTGATAAATACCTCGCACGGGAGGCTACCAGGTGCGGTGCCCAGTTGATGGTAGGGACCAATGTCCTTGAGGTGAATGGGAACTCCATCAAGGTTGATGGTGTCTTTGGGAAACATACCATCGATGCAAAGGTACTGATCGGTGCTGACGGTCCCAATTCCGTTGTCGGAAGAGCAAAGGGATTGGTACGTGATCCGGATCCCATGGGAACCGGTACCGCATTCGAGTATGAATTGAGTGGGGTTGATGTGGATCGTGAGGCTGTGGAAATGTACTTCGGCAAGGACTATGTGCCCGGAGGTTATGCCTGGATCATATCCCAGGGCGGCGATACGGCCAATATTGGTGTCGGCATCCGCGAGGTACTGTTCAAAACAGGGATGTGTGCACGGGATTATCTGGACAGGTTCATGTATGAACACCCCATCGCCAGCGAGAAGGTCAAGAGCGGCTCCATTGTATCCATAGTTTCAGGACTTGTTCCGGTAGGAGGTGCCCCCAGGAGAACGGCTACAATGGATACCCTCATCGCAGGGGATGCGGCGGGTCATATCATAGCGACGAACGGCGGTGGCATCTCCACGGCCATGGTCGGGGGTAAGGTCGCAGGAGAGACAGCAGTGGATTCTCTGAATAGCACATGCAAACTAACAGAGTATGATCGACGCTGGAGAGAGCAAATGGGACTTGAGATAAAAACAGCTGCTTACGCCCGAAAGCTGATGGATAATCTCATGCGCTCGGATTCCATGATGTCTGCAGCCATAAAGATGATATCTCCCGAACACATGAAAGCGATACAGTGCGGGCGACTGCCAGACGCTGTGAAAAAAGGGCTCATCAAGTTGAATTTCGGAACGCGATGAACATGTACCTGTTCGTCTACGGCACACTGAAAAAAGGTGGTCGCAATCATGGTCTGCTTATGGATGCAAGACATGTATGTACAACACGTACCTCAGATCGATACTGTCTACTTGATCTCAGCAGCTTTCCGGGAGCGATGAAAACGCCAGCGTACAGCCAAATAAAAGGAGAGGTCTACGAAATAGATGAAACGATCCTTGGCAGGGTGGATCAGCTTGAAGGCAAATGGTTCTTTCGACAGGAAGTGCCTCTTGAATGCAACATGCCTGCGCTGATATTTTTCCTGAACGAAAAGATCATATCGATAGCTGATAACTATAGGGTGATGTCTGGTGGCATCTGGCCGGAGAAGAGTGATCAGCAGTGAGTGACAAGGAACCGGGGACCATATGCTATGAAGCACATGGAAACCTCTATCTGAACATAACTAATCGATGTACTGCATGCTGTACTTTCTGTATCAGGGAACAGGCTGATGGTGTATGTGGCTATGATCTGTGGCTGGTACGGGAACCCACAATAAGAGAGATCAAGGATGCCCTTTCCACACATGATCTGTCCCAATTTCGGGAGATCGTGTTCACAGGTTTTGGTGAACCTACGACACGTCTGGATGTGGTCCTTGAGATCACCAGATGGCTAAAGGATCGTGGAAAACGAGTCCGGCTGGATACCAATGGACATACTCAATTACTGTATCCGGACCGGGATGTCGTGACAGAGTTACAGCAAGCAGGACTCGATGCAATATCCGTTAGTCTCAACGCTGCATCAGAGGAAACATACAACAATATCTGCAGGCCAAAATTGGAGAATGCATACCAGGCAATGCTTGATCTTACCAAGTCGGCCATCAATGCTGATATCGAGACCCGCATGAGTGTGGTACGTCTGAGCGGTGTGGATATAAAGCGCTGTGAGACGATCGCACACGGTATGGGTATTGATCTTCACATACGCTAAGACCGCTGCTCATATATACTTGAAAAGATCGTCCCGTTTTGCTGCATGAAGACGCTTGCGTAGGAGGGATTCGAGATTCTCCATATCGCCTTTCTTTGCGCTGACAGGTGCGATCATGTTCTTCCACTGTCGCCAGGGAGGGAACAATCCCAGACGCTCGACAATACCATCCAGCATTGCGTCACGATCTTGTGCTCTGATCCGGTCCATCTTGTTCACGGCCACAATGGTATCGATCCCAAGTTCATTGAATAGGTCAAAGATCTCAACGTCGATCGGGATCTCGTTCTTTGCCGCCCAGCGGTCCACGACATCGATGAACGAACCCCCATCAAGGACAAGCACTGCAACATTGATGCGCTCATCGTTCTCTTCGATATATCGCACGATCTGATCCTTTACGATATCCTGTTTTCTTTCCTTCACCCCGCTCATGAACCCAAAGCCGGGAAGGTCGGTGATCAACATGTCAGAAAGATGAACGTGCTTTGGTTTTAACGTGACCCCGGGCCGTTTTCCCACCTTGATCTTCCTACCGGTAAGTTCCCTGACAAGAGATGATTTACCCACATTCGAACGTCCGGCAAGCACGATCTCAAAACCTATCTTTTTCTGAGATACCTGTTTCTTTTTCATATTGTCCCAACTGACCGTTCAGATGCTTCTATTGTTCTGTCCAGTTCGTGTATGAATGCATCAAACGAATCCACCGGTATGCGTGCACCGGCTGCCACAGGATGCCCTCCTCCCGTACCTCCGAATTCAGGAGCCACCGATCGGATGATCTGGTTCATGTCCACCGAACTTCTTGAACGGATACTGATGTCATATGCATTCCGTCTGTGCCGGTAATGTGCAGCGATCCCTACATCTTTCCTACCATAGGATGCCGCATAGATCGCAGCTTTTGAAAGATAACCTTTAGGATCAACCACATATGCCAATCTGTTAAGGATCATCACCTGTTCTTTCACACGCATTCTCAGATCCTCTTCGATCTTCGATGCTTCCTTTGCAAATTCAAGAAGTCCCGGTATTTCGGAAGGGATAACATCCTGGGAAAGGGGATTCACCAGACTACGTTTGAAGTCATGGTCCCGTCCAATATATTGCAATGCCTGTATCAATGTACCCGCCTGGAAATAGAGACTTCGCTTATCCCAATCAGTGAGCCATTTTGCAACCTCAGGAGTATTGTCGCAGAAGTCACCGATGGCACCATAGATCGCAACTCGGCGTATATCGCGGCCCAATCTGTCTTTGAGCACTCTATAGGTGAGTTCAGATGCACAGGATCCCAGATCATGATGAAACCATGGGGCATCCCAATTCATCTCTGGCAAGGGATGATGATCTATATATATGAGCTCTACATGTTCGGCCAGTTCTTCAAGACGGTGGTATAACTGTTTGCATGTGCGCTCATCGATCGCGAGATCGCATATAATTACTGTGTTGAACCCCTCTGCAAGTTTCAGTCTATCATAGAGGTTCACAGGACTTGTGAAATAGACCTTAGCATCCGGATAAGCACTTTTTGCGATAGATCCTGAACATACTCCGTCAGAATCCCCATGTGTGAAGATGATCGATCGCGTCCCATTTGCATTACCTTTTGTCATACTATGAATCCCATGAGTTTTTAGATGCCTGATAACTCATATCTAATAATCATAAATAGCTATCCTTGAGAGCATAGAGTTCATCTACCAGTTTAATTGTATTATCGATAATATCCTTTACAGATCTGATCTCTCCGAATGAGATGTATGAGGAATTCGATTGTTCATCTTCCACT
Organism: Methanobacteriota archaeon; assembly: GCA_034659615.1. Lineage (GTDB taxonomy): Archaea > Halobacteriota > Methanosarcinia > Methanosarcinales > Methanosarcinaceae > JAIOTO01. The sequence continues at coordinate 4,128 of JAYEHR010000008.1, forward strand.
CCTTCTGTCCCAGTTACATTTTCCATTCCATCGATAGCTTCTTTGGGCTCTGTCTCAAGTGTTCCATCCACGTCCGTTTCGTCGGAGACGGCATTGTCCGCGGATAATACTATTCTTTTAGATATTGAATCTCCACTGTAACCTTTTGAATCGGAGAATTCAACAACGGCAGCAGGCAATATTCTCCCTTCTATATCAGGTATCCGTAACATATATTGCAAAATATGGGTATCTGATGGATATAGGACCAGTTCATCTGATATCATGCCTTCAGTGACAGTTGCAGAATTCGGAATATGGTCGTTGATCTGTACATGGGCTGCTCGATCTCCTTCGTTGCTGACGTTCACAGTGATGTTCAAACGGTATCCGTTACCATCAGTGTCTTCCACAGATACGTCCTTTGTAACATTGATAAAGGGACCATGTACAGTGAAATTAGAAGTATTGGCATATACGTAATGACTTTTTCCAAGATGTGTAAGCTGCACTTCTGTTGCAGGCATCACGTATTCTCCAGGTCGCAGGGCTTTGATCGAATACCGATACAATTGTTTTCCATGAGGACCGATGGTACAGTTGCAACCAATATCCTGGTCAGGGTCCATTACGAGATTTTCTGGCAGAGTTTCATTGATGGTTATTCTGTTTAAATAGAGGGGTTTCAGGTTTTCTATCTCGATCAAAAAATATGCTCTTTCGTCGATATAGATACCTTCCATGCTTGTCCGTTTAACAGTAAGCGTACTGTTGATCCATGTTGTGGTTGTGTATGTTGTTGTTGATATATTGGCCACGGATACTCCTATCGTCGCATAGGGAGCTTCAATATCATTGCCTGTAACAACCTCCAAAGCTTCGATCTTCAACCTGTCATTGAACGTTTCAGTAGATGGGATCTCGCTGGTATTCAAAGCAAGGATAGAACTCCACTCTTCGGATCGATCGGTAAGTATGGAAAGCATTACATAATCGTTGTTCGAATCAGTTGGTCCTGCCAATGAAAAATCACTCGCACTGATCAGGTAACCGCTTGTATTTATCTTGTCTCCCCAGTATAGCGTGTGTTCTTCAGGCTCCAGCCACTCGATGTCATCATTTTCAAATGCCACAGCTGTGCCTGTGCAGATCATCACTATCATCAGTGAGATCGCACAGAACCTGTATAGGTTGGAAGAGTTCATTGTACAATCCTTACTTTTTATTTTTGGCGATCATATAGACACAGAGAAGTGCAAGGGTTGCAAGGATGGGCTCAAAACCAGGGGTGACCATATTGTCCGAAGAGGCCGTGTCTGAACCACTTTCCTGCTGTTCACCACCGGTCGTATAAATATTGCTGGAATCGTCCTGATCTGAGCCTGGATCGTTCTCATCCTGGAAGGAAGAACCAGAATCACCATTCTCTTCTGATGACGCTTCTTCAGACACTACTGTAATCACTGGTGTGTTGGATATCTTCTCGCCACTGTAGTCTTCCATATCAATGAATGTGGCTGTGGCAGCGGGCAGTTTGACCATTCCCTCTCCATACAGCCGGATCACATAGGTATAGCTCTCCGAACTCTTTCCCTTAAGGACCTGGCTGAACCCCTGGTCACCACTTATGAACGTTGCCTCGTCTGGCGTGGTAGATCCAACCGTAACACTTGCATCCTTGTTCCCATCGTTCTTGACAGTCACCGTGACGGTCACCTCTTTACCAGGCTGGATCGTTGACACATTGACATCCTGTGTTATACCTATATCCGGACCGTTCACTTCGATCGCTGGTCCATTCGACTTGAACTCGTATTCCTTCCCATTGGATGCTGTGAATATGGCGGTTGCCGCAGGAGCGGTGAATGTACCTGTATTTATGGGTCTCAACGAGTATTTGAACAGGCTCTGGGTCTCACCGGCATTCAGGGAGATCGTTTTTGCAAGGGTTACACTGTCCATGAGTTCCAGCTCTTCAATAATAGAATCGGATATTTCTATCGAGTTGATCCTGCATATCCCTGCGTTGCGTATTGATACCTGTACATGTATAGTCTCACCCATGTAGACCTCATTGGTTATGGTTTTGGTGATGATCAGTTTGGCTTTCTCTACCACGGTCAGGGTCTTCGTTTCGTTGAACCCATGCAGGTCATCGTTGATATCATAACAATCAACGATCGGTTTGATCTCAAAATCGTTTTCATCCCAGAGGTGTGGTACCGTTAATTTAATTACTACCGGATCAGTCACCTCGTTGATCTCAAGTGTTGAGAACGAGTGTGTGAGGTCCCCATCATACAGCTCCAGACCATTGGTATCGATCGTCATTTCGACATCTTCTGCCTTTGCATTCCCGTTGTTCTTCACGGTGATCGTTGCAGTGATCACGTCCGGGGACGATACTTGCTTTGGGTCATAGGTATCCTTATCGGTATCGATGGTGATATCCAATTCGGGAAGACCTCTGCGGTATATCTGGATCTCAGTGGTGGGATCCTCTTGCCCATTCCATTCGTCGATATCCGGATCGACCCCTTTTACATACACCCTTACATCTTCGCCGTCTACTTCGTCCCTGTATTCAAAGCTGCCTCCTACCTGTAGTGATGCAAAATCCACGAGTTCACCGTTCTTTTTGATCGTAAGATGGACAAAACCTTCCTCATTGAAATCCTCTGCAGTAACCACATAATCGTCGTTTGTGACAGTGTCGCCCCAGTGCAGGGTTGTTGAATCGATGCTGGACACCCACTCAATGTCATCCAGCGTGTACGCTGAAGCAAAGTTGCAGCAGCTGAATAATATTACCAGCAAGATCAATAGGGATTTTCGGATCATAATAGGACCTCATTAACTATTTATGCTAAATTTGCCAAATATTTTATCAAATGTTTTGATCAATCGTCTAAGTTCATCAGTTATTATGCGTTATGTGTTCAAGTAATATATGCTTTCCAATGAGGAATATACTGTATTTATATTTAAGCATACTTATATTTAATTGCTGGTACAGTATGTGGAGATAACATCGATAATTATATATAATTTTCATTGATATGTTCCTGTAACATTTAGATAATGGTATCTATCCTGACCTACCATTGTATCTATCTGTTCCCATTGATGTAGAGGTCTAGTATATGGATAACATGGATGAAATTATCAAACAGATAAAAGAACAGGACCCTGAGCTCTTTTCACAGGTGGAAAAGATCATTCCTTTTCATGGGTATTTAAGCACAGGGGCTTTGATAGGTCTTCAGATGCTGAATATTGCGAAAAGGGTCCTTGCGGTTAATGATGGTGATAGGATATATGCGACCTGTGAGACCTACAATTGCATTCCTGACCCATTCCAGATACTGGAAGGTGCTACCACGGGGAACAAAGGTCTCAGGATCAATGATGTTGGTAAAATGGCCGCTACCGTCACAACAAGGGCTCCAAAAGGGGTGACCTCTACACGTGGTGTACGGATATATTTTGATGCCAACAAGACAAAGAATTATCCTAAACTACATGCATGGTATATGAACACTGAAAAGCTGCCCCACGAAGAGGTCGTTCCGATACTACTCGAGGCAGGGGACAATGTCTATAGCTATGAAATGGTTGATGTTGATATTCCAATAAAGAAAAGCAAGAAAGTACAGCTATGTGAAGAGTGTGGAGAGTGCTTTATCCGATATGGGGATGAAGTCCTGTGCGCAGCATGTGATAATAGGCAGCAGAGGAGTAGATGAAATGGATGAAATAGTAATTTCAACAAAGGACAACAAACAACTGGTATATTTACCAGAGAAATGTGTTGGTTGTGGGACCTGTGTTATGGTATGTCCAAAAGACACGCTGGTCGTCGGTTCAGTTGGACCGGTTGCCAGAGGGCTTGTCGATAAGGAGTTCATAGAAGCAAGACCTGACACATGTATAGTTTGTGGAATGTGTTCCAAGGTATGTCCAACAGGTGCACTGGAGATAAGAGTAGATGGTAAACCGGCTATGGATGAAGCATTCCTTAGCGTTGCCATAAAACCGACAACGGTAAACGAGGACTGTGCTCACTGTGGCTTGTGTGAGGCGGTCTGCCCACAGGGTTGTATCGAGGTCACCCAGAAATTCGCAACTGATGGTAGTACCAGTCTCGAGGGCGAAACGATCATCGATCAGGATAACTGTGTGCACTGTGGCTGGTGTGAGGCAGTCTGCCCGACAGATGCTATCACTGTGGAGAAACCCTTTGCAGGCACGTGGTCTTATAGTGATGATACCTGCCAGTCATGTGGTGCCTGTATAGACGTATGTCCATGCAATGCAATATTCAATCCCGAATGGGGCGTTGGAGAGCGTGTGGATAAATTAGCACAGCGTCAGGATGCATGTATCTACTGTGGTGCCTGCGCAGTGGCCTGTCCTGTGAATGCCATTGATGTGAAGAAGACCGCAATTGTGGCGGAAATGGCCAAGAAGAATGTGTTCGAGAAGAAACTGGTGGACAAAACATCCGCAGAACCGGTCCTTACGTCTGTTCTTGTGACGGACGAAGAGGCCTGTCTTGGGTGTGGCAACTGTGTGATCGTCTGTCCTGTCAATGCCAACTCTAATAAGGAACTTGCAGCAGGAGCTCTAAACGACGTTGATGAGAAAGCTGTGCTTGAGGTAGAGAACGGTGTTGTGAAAGTGGTCGATCAGGATGCATGTGGTTCATGTGGTACATGTGCTATGATCTGTCCAACAGCCGCAATATGGCTTGAGACCAGAGAGGTGGTATAATATGACCGGAACATTAGTAGTCAAGAACGGACACGTCTTTGATCCTCTCAATGAGGTCAATGGTGACGTGATGGATATTTTCATCCGGAACGGTAAAGTGGTTTCCGAACTCTCCGGATCAGAGATGAAGGATGCCAGGATAGTCGATGCCACGGGCAGGACCGTAATGCCTGGTGGTGTGGATTCACATACACACATAGCAGGTTCAAAGGTCAACGCGGGCAGAATGATGCGACCAGAGGACCACTATAAATCAAACCTTGCAAAGACATCTCTCACGCATTCCGGGACTGGCTATACTGTCCCATCTGTGTACAAAGAAGGTTATGAATATGCCAAGATGGGATACACCACTGCGTTCGAAGCAGCTGTCCCACCAATGAAGGCTCGCCATACTCATGAAGAGATGCGTTCCATTCCTATGCTGGATATGGGTGGATACCTTGTCCTGGGTAACAACTGGTTCATGATGCGTTATCTTAAGGAAGGGGATATCAAGAGAGCAGCAGCTTATGTTGCCTGGATGATGAGGACACACAAGACCTATGGTATCAAGTGTGTGAACCCTGCTGGTGTAGAGAACTGGGGATGGGGAGAGAACGTAAGTTCTCTGGATGAGGCGAACATACATTTCGAGATCACACCTCGCGAGATCATTGATGGCCTGTCCGAGATCAATGAGATGCTCGGTATGCCGATGTCCATGCATCTGCACGCCAACAACCTGGGCCACCCAGGATGCTATGAGACCACCAAGGAATCACTCAAGATACCAAAGAACCTCAGGGCAAAACAGAATATGGATGTCGATTGGGCCGAGACCAAGATCGATCCCACACGAGATCAGTCCGTATACCTGACACACCTGCAGTTCAATGCGTTTGCCGGTACTTCCTGGAGAGACTTCGAATCTGGTGTGAAACCGATCACTGATTACATCAACAAGACCGACCATGTTGTCATTGATAGTGGTTGTGTTCCATTCGGTGATGCTACCTGTATGACCGGTGATGGTCCGTCAATACACGATATCGCAGTACTTACCGGCTGCAAGTGGAGCAATAATGATGTGGAACTGGAATGTGGTGGTGGTATAGTTCCATTCACATACCTGAAGAGCAACCCTGTACACAGTGTCCAGTGGGCAATGGGACTTGAGTGCTTGCTGCTCATTAACGATCCATGGAAGACGATCATGACAACGGATAGCCCGAACGGTGGCCCGTTCACCAAGTATCCGCTTGTGATGAGCTGGCTGATGTCCCAGGACTACAGGAACGAGACGTTCGAGGAATGTCACAACTGGGCAAATGACAGAAGCGAACTGGGTGGTGTGGACAGGGAGATGTCACTGTATGATATTGCCATCCTGACACGTGCCAACACCGCAAAGACTATTGGAATGGCACACAGCAAGGGCAGTTTCGGAGCCGGTGCAGACGGTGATGTCACGATCTATGATATAGATCCTACCAAACTGGATACCAGAGAGTACAATGATCTGATCAAGAAGTTCGGCACGGCAGCCTACACAATCAAGGGCGGAGAGGTTGTCTGTGAGAATGGTGAGATCGTTGCCATCCCTGAGAGGAAGACCTATTATTCCGATGTGGTTGTGAAGGATGCGGACGAGAAAGAGATGATCTCCGATGTGAAGGATTGGTTCAGATACTACTCCTTCGGATTTGAGCACTATCCAACACCTGACAGCTATCTTGTAAATCCAACACCTATCACGGTGAACAGGGAGCAGTGATGACATGACAGAAGTCATACTTACACCAAATACTGATATTGATATCAAAGTGGAGGCAGATGTCATCACACCTGATGCATTTGTCGGCAAAAAGAATAGTGAAATAGAGAAACTTCTTGTGTGGCAGGGTCCCAAACAGTACCCCCTCTCCGATTTTTTTGATGTTGAGGGCGACGCTGGAAACTCTGCTGATGAGATATCCATCCTTATCAAAGGCGATGTTTCACGCGTCAAACGGATCGGCGCGGAGATGACTGCTGGTACCATCACCATTGAAGGATCTGCTGGCATGCATGTTGGATCTGAAATGGCAGGCGGCGAGATCCTTGTCAAAGGAGATGCCGATTCCTGGGCAGGCATGGAGATGAAGGGCGGATTGCTACACATCACAGGTAATGCCGCAGACCACGTCGGATGTGCCTACCGTGGAAGCTGGAAAGGAATGTCTGGTGGTCGTATCGTTATCGATGGGAACGCGCAGAACCAGCTGGGTGGAGGCAACACCGGCGGAGAGATCATTGTCAATGGTAACGTGGATAACTTCTGCGGGATACGCCAGAGCGGTGGTCTGATCGTCGTGAAAGGCGATGCCATCCGTACGGTTGGTGTAGAGATGAGCGCAGGTACCATTGTGGTCGGAGGTCACATCGAGAGATTCACACCTGGTATGCTGTACGAATCTGAAGAATCTGATCTCAAGTTCGATGATATCGAATGTGCGGGCGAGTACAAGAAGTTCATTGGTGATCATGCGATCACGAAGAGACCAAAGGGCGTTCTGTATGTAGGTAAGGACGCAAACATGGAGCTGTGAGGTGAGATCATGAAAGTATTACTGAACACTGGAAGTACCATCGATGAAGGAAGGCTTGCCAAGGGCGGCAATAAGAACACCGAGGACTACAAAGAGGAGTGTGCTGTCTGCTGGATAGCTCCGGAGGATTTTGATATACTCTGTTGCCCTGAAAAAGTGAAGGTCACCAGTATGGACGGCAAGCATACGGTCGCTGTTTTTACTAAACCCACTGACAGGGTCATGTGTGGGACCGTATTTATGCCACGTGCCATCTGGGCCAATGTGGTAATCGATCCCTGTACATTCTCAACAGGTTCTCCACTGTACAAGGGAAGTCCTGTGACGATCGAGCCCACTGATGATGAGGTGCTGAGCACAGAGGATGTTGTGCTCAAGGTATACGCAGGAGGAAACTGATATGGTTTTTAAGAACATAGTTTGCCCCGTCTGTGGCGGATCATGTGATGATGTCCAGGTGGAGCTCAAGGATAATGATATTACTGTAAAGAACGCCTGCAAGATGGGTAATGCCAAATTCCAGGAGGTCGTGAGCGACCACCGACTGAAGGATCCAATGATCAAAAAGAATGGCATCTTCGACAAGGTTGCCTGGGATGAAGCCCTCACAAAAGCAGCTGAGATCCTTGTAAATGCAAAGCGACCTCTTTTGTTCATGGGCAGTGAGACATCATGCGAGGCGCAGGAAGTCGGACTGCATATCGGCGAATACCTGGGTGCAGTGGTCGATTCCAATGCCACCATTTGCCATGGTCCAACAGTAATGGGTATCCAGGAAGCCGGTATTGCCGCAGCTACGGCCGGGATGGGAAAGAACCGAAGTGAGCTGGCGATCTACTGGGGTACCAACCCCCTGGCATCAATGCCACGTCACATGTCAAAATACGCCATATTCCCGAGAGGATACTGGACCAAACGCGGACGCTTTGACCGTAAGGTTATAACAGTGGATCCACGCCGGACTCCGACCGCAGACGCATCAGACCTTCATATACAGCTAAAACCCAACTCTGATTACGAGCTGCTCAATGCTCTGCTGACCATACTCAATGGTAAACAGCCTCATCCATCGGTCGAGCAGGTGACAGGTGTGCCAATTGTAGTAATGGAAGAGATGATCAAGATGATGTTGGAGGCCAATTACGGGACCGTTTCCGTAGGACTGGGCCTGGGTTCATCATACGGGAAACACCGCAACGTTGAGATCGCCCTGACCCTTCTCAAGGAGTTGAACAACAACAAGGGCACGAAATTTACGATAGGTGCCCTGAGAGGACACTGCAATGTCGCAGGTTTCAACCAGCTGGCAACATATCTGTATGGATATCCATTCGGTCTCGATTTCGCGAGGGGCTATCCACGATACAACCCGGGTGAGACCACCTGTGTTGACCTGCTGCGCGAGAAGGATGTAGATGCGGCATTTGTGCTGGGTGCAGACCTGGTCTGCCACACACCGGCCGATTGTGCGTCCTACCTGGCAGAGATCCCTATGGTCTGTATGGATATTGCACCATGTCCAACGACAGTAGCATCCGATGTAGTGCTGCCGGGTGTGATCGATGCCATGGAATGTGACGGTACATTCTACAGACTTGATAACATGCCGGTGTACTTCAAAGGGTTCACAAAGTCACCATTTGACTTCACACAGAGCAATGAGGACACCCTCAAGCAGCTCTTTGCGAAGATCAAAGAGATTGCGTGAATGGAGAACAACTGGCACGTGGACAAAAAAGGAGAGTTCACGAGCTACTGGAGAGATGAAGAACTTACTTCTTCATCTTCCCCTTATATTTCGATCAAGTGCACTGAGATCGCCAGTGGAAAAAAACATCTTATTGACGCGGATATCATCGTCGAAACGATGTATGATATTCATATCAATGGCAGTCATATCGATTCCTTTCTTGCAAGTCCTGATCAGCTAAAAGAGCTGGCGGTAGGCTATTTGATATGTGAAGGCCACATAACGACCCTGGACAATATACTCTCTCTGAAAATCTTGGATGGAACCATACAGTGTGAGGTCGTGGAGGGTTCTGAGGGTCAGTGCAGGGAGCATGATCCAGATGTATGCATCTCCAGTAATGTGATCTTTGACCTGATGGATCATATCAGGAAGCACGGTGTCACCTGGAGACGTACAGGCGGTACTCATTCATCCATTGTCAGCGATATGACCGGCAATATCGTCACTTTCTGTGAGGATGTTAGCCGCGCGTCCTCTGTGGACAAGGCTGTGGGAAAGGCAATACTGGACGGCGCGGATCTGTCCAGATGTGTGCTGATCACCACCGGTCGACTGTCGGTCACGATGGTCACAAAAGTGGCGAATGCAGGTTTTCCCCTGGTCGCCAGTAAGGCTGCCCCCTTAAGTGGGGGACTGGAGCTGGCAAAAGAGAAGGACATTACGCTGGTGGCATTTGTGAGGCGACCGAATATGTACATCTACACCGGCGAGCAACGGATCGTATGACCTTACTTTTGTCTTCTCACGTCCGCTTATCCAGATACAGGCAATACACCTCGATCCCTGCACGCCTGCAATCTGCTCTCGGATATCCTGGCACAGACAATGGCCAACCTGACCCGCTCCTTATCGAGATGGTATTTTCCGGCATAAGGCAGCCTGAACCGCTGGACCTGGCCGATGGCATTGTCTCGAGCCGTGATCTCGATCTCGACCAGCAGGCGCTTTTCGTTCCTGTTGATGAAAACCGCATCGATACGTCCACCCTCTACCTCGACTTCCATTTCATGAAAATTTAAGCCGTCCTCGATCAGTTCCGGAAAGGTAGCGATCATCCGGGCAATGTCTTCTTCACGGATATGCTCCGTTTCCATCAGTGCATCCAGATCCGATGCATCTTCCAGGTGGTTCAGGTGTTGCAGCACATCGGTACGCTTTCCGTTCTTCACGTGTGGATAGACATCTACAGGACGGTCGTCCTGAAACTGTACCAGGATCCCCACATTGCTGAGATTATGCTTACGTGAGATCGGTAGTGGCCCCCTGCCTTTGCTGACCACACCCATTCCGTTCTTGCGGCTGGTGATACGGATGGTTTCAAGTAACTGCTCTTGTTCGTTATCGTCCAGGTCTTCGAGGAATACGATCTGATGGGTACTCTGATGGGTACT
>JAYEHR010000008.1:14693-26527 GCA_034659615.1 Methanobacteriota archaeon
TCTGATGGGTACTCTGATGGGTACTTTCAATTTTCAAAAGAGCCCCCTGAACGGCTTCGGTGATCTCGACCGGGGTATCGTCCCTGATGTAGTATTTGAAAACGTTCATGGTATCTCCGCGTATTGTTCTGGAACCCAGTTTTGGCATTCAAAATTAATATACGTTTTCTTGGTTCGGTTTGGATCGAAAGAATTCATCGAGACTTTCTAATCGAAAATCTCTATTAAAAGATCCATACCGAAACACATGGTCGTTGAATGAGAACGCCTTACAGGGATCCCAGTATTCCCCTGGCAGCCAGCACTCCGGTGGCTGCTGCATTGACAAGGTCCCGTGAAAGCCCGGCACCGTCTCCAGCTGCGAACAGGTTCCTGACACTGGTCTCCAGATTACGATCCACCTGGAGATGCATTGCATAGAACTTTACCTCAGGTGCGTATAGCAGTGTGGAATCAGATGCCACACCAGGGATGATCCGGTTGAGGGTCTCCAGACCTTCGATGATGTCCATCACGATCCTGTGTGGCATCGCCATGGAAATATCTCCAGGAGTGACGTCCTTGAGCGTATTGACCACAGGGTTCCGTGCGATCCGTTGCTCAGTGGAGCGCCTGCCCCGCCGTAGGTCCCCCATTCTCTGGAGGACGGGCTTACCTCCACCAATGGTGGTTGCCAGTTTTGCAATGGATCTGGCGTACTTGATGGTATTCTCGAAGGGCTTCGTCAGTTCAATATGGACCAGGAACGCGAAATTCGTATTCTCGGAAGTGGTGGTGTGCATGGAATGACCATTTGTCGCAATGAATCCCTCATACTCTTCCCTTACAACAAAACCATGTTCGTTGGTACAGAACGTCCTGACAAAATCGTCATATCTGGACGTGCGGATATGGAACTTCGGGTCCCGGTTGATCCCGGTCACAGGGTCCATAATGATCGCAGGCACCTCCACCCGCACACCAATATCGATACCACCATAGTGGGCGTTGATGGGATGTTTGTCCACAAGTTCATTGGCCCATTCCGATCCACTCCTTCCGGGAGCAAGGAGTGTGAAGCGTGATCTCATCGTCCTTCCGTCTGAAAGCACGATACCGTAGCAGATAGAGTCTTCGATCAACAGGTCCGCTACCAGGGTGTTCAGCAGGAAGTTGATGCCCCTTTCTTCCAGGTCCTTTTTGAAGCTGGATATTACAGATGGGGCATTGTCAGAACCTATATGCCTCTGTTTTATCTCGATGAACCTGGCACCAACGGACGCCGCCCTGCGCTTGAGGTCCTCCACATCGCTGTTGATGTTGGTGTGGATCACCTTTGGTGCACCATGGCGCAGAAAGATGCTATCCACATATTCCACAAGGTCGTATGCACTCTGCCGATCTCCTGTAAACTGTTCAAGGTCCCCTCCAATATCAGGTCTGAGGTTCAGCGTACCATCGGAGAATGTGCCGGCACCACCCACGCCACACATGATGTCGCATGGGGTGCAGTGCATACATCGCTGAACAGAGTCAATGGGGCAGTGCCGTTTCTCGACATCCCTGCCAGCTTCAATGACCAGCACAGTAAGGTCGTGGGCTGCCAGCTCATTCGCGGCGAACAAGCCGGCTGGCCCCGCTCCTATGATGATCACGTCGTATTGATCATCCTGTCTGTCCAGAATATATCCCTCCTATATCCGCGAATGTGTTTCATGTTAACCACAGAAAATTTATATCACTCGTAATAACCTTCGGCGTCCCTGCATCTTTCGCATAGCATCAACCCGTTCACGAGCACGAAATCCTCTGCAAAGTTACCACAGTATTCACATACTCCCTTCTCCTGTTCCGGGGTCCGTGGGATGTTTTGCTCACGGTTCATCTCGATCAGGTCTACCAGGATGGTATTAAGCCCGGGTGACACTGTCAGGACATCCCTGTCTGTAACGATTCCCACAATATCCCCACCTTCCATAATGGCAAGCCTTCTGATGCCGGATCTTGTCATCAGTCCTGCGGCAGCAATGATGTTTGTTGACGGTCTTATAGTTATGATGGGGGAGGACATCATATCACCGGCAGATATATCTACGGGTTTGATACCGTCCTCTGCTATTTTTCTCACCACGTCCCGTTCGGTAATGATCCCCACCGCATTATTGTCCTTTGTGATGATCATGCTGCCTACGTTGTGCTTGATCATTTCCTGTGCGACCTCGGACATGTTTGATTCCACGTCCATGATGATCACTTTTTCACTCATGATCTCACGCACCGATATCTCATTTTCCAATTCTTTGATCGATACATCGGTCTCTACGTCCTTCTGTGTTCCCAGTACCATAAGTTATCACTCTCCTGATCCACTTTTGTATGAATTGTATTCTGTTAGAATGTTTGTTACTGATGGCATAAATATCTGTTGCGACTCAATTTCTGACATATTTTCCCATAAGTTTCCCCTCTGCAATAATATAGCCTTGCATTGCCATTTCAAGCTCCTTCCTGTCTGCGCCTGCATCGATCTCAAGTTCCGTGTCAAGTGCGTATATGTGGAAGTAAGTACCTATTGATCCCGGATGGTGGGCAGGGGCCATCGTAGGACACTTCCCTGAGATCGTTAACATTCGCCATGTCAGGGGCTGTATCCTCACCTATCCCAGATGCAGTGTCGATGTTCCACACCAGCACAGCCTGCAAATGAAGTTGGTACTATTACTGTTATCATCAGGGCAAAAATTATCTTCAGAGCTATTTGTAACCCATATTTAGTCTGTCATCCAACTATTTGAGGTTAATTGTTTATTGATGGTCAAAAGTTCATGTTTAAAAAAATATGGCAGTCCACTATAAAAGGGAACAATCGGCTTTGTGAACTAAAAGCTTTGCTTCCAAAAGACTTACTGTCATGGCTTATGGATCTTGTAGGTGCTAATTGTTCTGGTCTCTCTCTACCAACAACAATTAACTAAACGATCAGTTACTAACTGATCAGTTAGTTTCTGAATACGGAAGTCAGTGGTTGGATCAGCACCATTGAACCTGTCCGGATATGGGATAGTTCATACTGTCTTCTTCACCGCCGCGACCTTTCGGCCGCATTTCTTCAACAGATGCTTCGTCCCTCCTACCTCACTGACGATCTGAAGCATCCTGTCAGCATCGGTAATGGCAGTTCCCATGACCGCCGTGAATCCGCTTGCGAACAGTGGGCGAGGGAGCATGGGCGTGGTCGGTCCCAGCAGCACTACTTCCCTGGCACTGCCTGCAAGCTGGAGCAATTCATCGATCGTCCAGTTGACCAGCGTGCTGGCAGTGATGATCGCCACATCAGCAGACGGAATGGCATTCCCGGCTTCTTCAGGAGGTACCACCGTGATCCTTTTATCAGCAATCTCCTTCTGCTCTACCACGCACAACTCATTCGTGATCGTTAGTATTCGGGGGATCAGTGGGCCGAAGTGCCCGACCATGGCAACCCGGTCACCGGGCTGTATCAGGTCCAGGACATCCTTTTCAGTGGGCGTGTATCGATGAGGATCATTATCGTTCATCATGGTTGCAAGGGCACTGATCGTCGCAATAACCACACCCGACCGGAATAGATTGTTTGAGGCTGCCATTGCCAGGATATCTGCTGCAGATAAGCCTGCGATCTCACCGGCATCAGGCAGTGTCTCGCAGTGGGTGTGGACAACTGGCGTGGCTGATGAGATTGGCAGAGAATGCTGTGTGGCGGCAACACCTCCATGACCGGTGGAGAGCTTTACGCCGGTGTAGACGATCCCGATCCTTACATCCTCGACGATGATCTCGGATAAGGGATCACCGAGTTCATTCTCGATCTGCTCGATCAATTGCTGTGTGATGGTCTTTGTGCTCATGGGTCTCGTTGTGGTCAGACATTCTCGATCTTTGTTGTCAGGTCCAGTGGCTTCGCATAATAGGGCGCTGTGGATACGACGATATCAACAGCGTCTGCATATTTCGGTATATCCTTGATATTGATACCACCCACGGCGATCTCAAGTTTTGGGTTCAATGTCTTGAGTTTTGGTACAACCTCTTTCAGCTCTTCGGGGGTGTAGTGGTCCAGCAGGAGCACATCCGCCAGGGGTGCGTATTGGAAGGCCTCTTCTTCAGTGCGAGGCTCGATCTCGATCTTCTTCATAGCTATGAGCTTGCTGAAGGAGCCCACCACGTTGAAATGATTCTGGGTGATCAATATGGAGTCGCTCAGGGAGTTGCGATGGTGGTCGCCGCCAGCCACACGCACTGCCTTGAGCTCATATTTCCTGAAACCAGGATGGGTCTTGCGGCTGGTCGCAATGACCACGTCCGGGTTCACTTCCCGCGCCGCATCGACAACGCCTTTTGTCATGCCGGCAATAGCGCAGACCATTGACAGGAAGGTCTGGGAGATCCGCCAGAGCTTGAAAAGCTGGCGCAGGTCTCCTTCTGCCTCAAAAAGCGTTGCACCACCCTCGAATTTTTCTCCGTTGTCAAGATAGTTGATGACGTTCAGTCCCTTTTGCTGGTAGAACTCTGCCAGGTCATCCGTGCAGGCAGCAACGCCCGGGTCCCGGGACATGATCTTAATAGTGCCGGTTCCTTTGATCCCCAGCAGTTCTGTGGTCTCGTCCCCGTAGGGGCAGTCCTCTAATAGATAATGTTCAAAATTGTGTAACATATGTTCACCTGTATTGTCCGTCAAATTGTTCAGTCATGTATTACTGGTCAGAATACTGATGACCAGAACTATAAATAACTTCTGAAATCGTATTTCATCCCGACAGATGCAATATTTATATGGTTAATGCTTTTAACATCGTCTATAGTTCTTCAATAAATAGTCAAATAATTACCCGGATAACAGCCCCTACAACAAACCAACCAGGAAAGGATGCGATGAGACCGAATCGTTTTATAATTACAGTCATAGGCGTAGATAAAATAGGTATCGTTGCCAATATAACAAAAATAATGGCAGATTTTAGTGTGAACATTGTGGATATCAGCCAGACGATCATGGAGGACCTTTTCACCATGATCATGCTGGTAGAGATCAACGATGAGCATTTCAACCTGTCAGCTTTTCAGCAGGCTATGACAAACGGCGGCGAGGCAATGGGAGTAGAGGTAACAGTGCACCAGGAAGATGCATTCAGATTTATGCACAGGATCTAAACAAACAGGAGTACCTCAAATGTTGATACATCCCGAAGAGATCATGGAAACCATACAGATGGTCAGGTCAGAACATCTGGATATCAGAACCATCACAATGGGAATAAACCTGCGAGACTGTGTGCACCCGGATATTGATGTCTTCAATAAGAACATATACAACAAGATCACGCATTATGCACATGACCTCGTCAATACTACCGAGGAGGTGCAGAACCTCTATGGGATACCGATCATCAACAAACGGATATCCGTGACGCCCGTTGCGGTGATCGCAGAAGGCTGCAGATCCACCGATTACACATCCATTGCACAGACCCTGGACAGGGCAGCCGAAGACGTTAATATTGACTTCATAGGGGGCTTTAGTGCCCTTGTGCACAAGGGGTTCACTCCCGGGGACCTGAATTTGATCAATTCCATTCCCGGATCCCTGGCAAGTACCGAAAAGGTCTGTGCATCGATCAATATTGCAACTACCCGGGCAGGTATCAATATGGATGCCGTAGCAATGATGGGGAAGATCATCAAGGAAACAGCAGAAAGAACCAGGACTAATAATGGGATCGGATGTGCCAAACTGGTGGTCTTTGCCAATGCTCCGGAGGACAATCCCTTTATGGCGGGTGCATTCCACGGGATCGGAGAACCGGACCGTGTGATCAATGTGGGTGTCAGCGGACCTGGTGTGGTCAACTCGGCCGTACGTGATCTGGAGGATCCTGACCTTGGAGAGATCGCAGAAGCCATCAAGAAGACTGCTTTTAAGATCACTCGTATGGGGGAAATGGCTGGCCGTGAGGTGTCCAGGAGATTGAATGCCGAATTCGGTGTGGTAGATCTCTCCCTTGCACCAACCCCGGAGATAGGGGATAGTGTGGCCTCCATCCTGGAAGCAATGGGGCTGGAAAGTTGTGGCACCCATGGAACGACCGCCGCCCTGGCACTGCTCAATGATGCGGTCAAGAAGGGGGGGGCTATGGCATCCTCATATGTTGGTGGCTTGAGCGGGGCCTTTATCCCGGTGAGTGAAGATGCCGGTATGATCAGGGCTGTAGAGAGGGGATCGCTGAACCTGGATAAACTGGAAGCTATGACATCCGTTTGCTCCGTGGGATTGGACATGATAGCAGTTCCAGGTAATACATCTGCTTCGACCATATCTGCGATCATTGCGGACGAGATGGCGATCGGTGTGACCAACAAGAAAACGACAGCCGTACGTATCATTCCTGCACCCGGAAAAGATGTGGGTGACCTTGTGGAGTTCGGCGGATTACTGGGAACTGCGCCTGTAATGCGAACGCACCCATATAGTTCTGAAGAATTCATTCGACGTGGTGGAAGGATACCTGCACCTATCCAGGCATTGACCAACTAAAAAAAAGGTTATTAGTTAACTCTGCTCACAGGCAGGGGAGTTTGAAGACATGGATCTTGAGGTATGGGGTTGCAGGTAGGATTCCCATGATCTCAGGATCGTCGGAACTGTTCCAATTCCCGGATGACCTTCGCTACAACAACAGACTTACGATCATATGCTTTTACTGTGACAGTAACATCAGCATACTTCCTGTACAGGATATTCCTTTTCTGGTAAAGCTTCTTCATATCCATGTTCTTGAGACCGACCAGCCCCCTTGATGATGGATCAGATATCCTGCGGACGATATTCTTAAAAGATGTGTCCAGGAAAATTACCGTGGATATTTCTTTCAAGTATCGCATGGCATCTTCAGAATAAACTACACTTCCTCCCGGGGATATGATACACCGGTCACCGGGTTGTAAATCCAACTCCAGGACGGATCCCTGTTCAATATCGATCAGTGCCCTATCCCCCTCAGTATCCAGGAATGTCTGCAGGTCTGTGCCGATCTTTTTCTTGATCAGCAGATCAACATCGATGAAACTATATCCAAGTCTTTTGGCCAGCAACTTCCCTATGGTGCTTTTTCCAACACCCGCCATGCCGATGAGTGTAATATTGTTCATGATCTGATTCTCTACAATATTTGATCCGGTATAATTCGTACGTGGGAACTTTGCTGGAGTTCGTTGACTGTGTTCAATGGGTCCAACAGGGTTGGATGGGTTAATTTTTCAAATGATATACAACAGGAAATACGTGTGTTCCTATAAAAACATTTATTCATTATGGGCATAACACCTTCAGATAGCTTGGTATTTGTTCAGAAATTAACACTCTTATCATACAGAGTCTACTGACCAAAATTAAAAAACAAATTTAAAAAAAAACAATTCAATGTTGGCAGTCAAGTATATACGCCATTAGAATTATTGTAAGTAACGGAGGTTGATATGATGGATCGGTTTACGCATAACATACACCAGATCCATAAGCCTAAAATTGCACAGGTTCCCATTGGTCATGCGCTCAAGATGGTGGCTGATTTCAAGTTGGCAACTGCCAACGGGGCTGTGATAGGCAAAGCTGGTGACTATATCATAAAAGAAGAAGATGGGATGATATCCGTTATAAGTGAACTTGCTTTCAAAGAGAGATACAAGTTCCTTCAATAATTCATTGGTAATTCTATTGGCATTTTTGTTAATTAACAATTTGATCTGGAGATCAATTATTCTGTATATCATGCATATTGTTGGTAATTATGCAAATCCCTTTGCACAGGGGTATTTTGTTCAATCATAGATAATTCTGGCCAAAATCTAAGTATATCTCTATTCTAGTCCCTTTTCAATCCGGTATAGGAAGCATTATTAACTGCAGTGACAATTGAGGCAATACCTTTTTCCATACAGGTATGAGGCGTTAGTGTTAATATGAGTTCGGATAGAGTTTTGATCTACGTTTCTGTCTTTGTGATCATGGGTCTGTCCAATGCAGTGATCCCGGTACTGCCCGAGCTTACAAGTGCTGGACAGACCACGTATGATACTACTTACTCGAGCATGCTTTTTTCATCGTATTTTCTGGGAGCACTTATTACAATGCTACCATTTGGGATACTGTCGGACAGGTATGGGTATATCAGGTTCATAACGCTCGGACTCCTTCTTACACTGGTATCAGGAATTCTTCTGTTGACTGCAAGCAACCTGTGGATCCTGATCATTGCACGTTTTGTTGAGGGATCTGCATGTGGTGCTTTTTTTCCGGCGGCATTTTCCCTGCTTTCGGAATATCCGAAAAGGAAACGGTACATGGGAGAATTTAATTTTATTCTGAACGGCGGGCTTGCCACAGGTGTTGCTCTTACAGGAGTTCTTGCAGACACCAGCATCAGATACGGCATATTCATCTTTACAATCATTTCACCAGTGGTATTGCTTTTTGCAATACATCTATCAAGAAAACCGGTCAGAACACCAGATAGGATACGGAAGGATGCGCTTGTAGAGATCACAGACAAAGTGAAAGATTCGTACAGGACACTCACTTACAGGCCGCTGGCCAGGATATGGATCATCGTGTTCGTCCTGATCGGAGCAAATGGCGTACTTCTCTCCCTGTACCCGGACTACAGTCTCGGTACCCTTACAAAATCAGAACTTGGCCTATCCATATCGATAATGTACGTAAGCACGATGGCGGCATCCATCCTCATAGCTCATACATCCCTTGATCACAATGTAATAATAAAATGGGGTATCCTGCTGGGTGCCCTGGGTGTAATGATAGCGATATGGTCTGCACCAGTCGGATTTGCGCTTCTTGGGATCGGATCCGGTTTTGCAATGGTAGGACTGCCCATCGCAGTTTCATATGCAAACACTGACCGTGGGCTTGCTATGGGACTGTACAGTACCTGTACCTACGGGGGGCTGGCACTGGTGCCAATAGCTGCAGGCATACTTGTCATCCACGTGGGTTTTGAATGGGTGTTTGTGCTCAACGGACTTGCTTTAGGGCTCACGTTGCTGGTGAGAGAAAGAGTGGAGTAAGCTTATTCATATATGTATATATATAAGGATACTGATCGACGGAATTGGACTAAATATATTCCAAAATGCAGCCAATATAGCAGTAATTTATATATGTTAGCAGACATGTCATTTAATGTGTCATAATTACTATCATCATAGCACAGACATAGGTATTATGTGGCAAATAAATTCATAAGAAGCTTGTATGGAGACTTGTCCTGTGGAGAAAATGTCCCGAAAAAAGATACTGGTTGTTGACGATGAAGAGTTTAATCTCGAGCTAATAACAGCATACTTATCTTACAATTTTGACATTATCACTGCTACCAGTGGAAATGAGGCCCTTGAGAAAGTAAGAACTGAAAAACCCGATATGGTGCTTCTTGACATATTAATGCCAGGAATGAATGGATTTCAGGTTTGCGAAATTCTCAAAACTAACAGTGAAACAAGTTTCATACCTGTAGTGATGGTCACCGCTCTAGCAGAATCTGAAAATTTGAACCAAAGCATCGATGCCGGAGCAGACGATTTCCTAACAAAGCCCGTAGATAGCCAGGAGCTGATAATCCGTGTTAATTCCCTTCTCAGGATGAAGCATCTGCATGATGAGCTTGTATCTGAGCGAAACACTGCACAGAAATATCTGGACGTGGCGGCTTCTATATTGGTCGTTACCGATAACGATCAGGAAATTACTCTGATCAATAAGAAAGGAGTCCAGATGCTTGGATACGATGAAGATGAGATCGTGGGCAAGAATTTGTTTGATACGCTTATCCCTGAGAGTTCAGGAAAGATACTAAAGGATATCTATAGTAATTTGCAAAAGGGAGGATATGAACATATTGAATACATTGATAGTCCTGTTATTTGCAAAGGTGGAGAACAAAGACTGGTCTCATTGCACATTTCACCATTAACAGACTCAGAGGGGAATGTCACATCCATTCTGAGTTCGGGTGAAGATGTTACGGAAAAAAAGAACGCTGAGAATGAAGTCAGAAAGGTCAATGAATATATGGATCACATGATCGAGATTTCTCCAATAGCGATCATTTCTCTTGATATGTACCAGAAGCTAAAATCCGCTAATAAAAAGGCTGCAAACCTGTTAGGTTATCCGAGTTCAGAGCTTGCTGAAATGCCCATATCTGCTCTGATTGGCGATCAAAAACTGGATTTTGCGGATAATAAAGATATTGCAATGGATTTTGTTAAGAAAGATGGGAATCCTATTCCACTAAATGTATCCACATCAGTCATTAAAGGAAAGGACATGGAAAAAGGATTGATCCTTACACTTCAAGATATCTCCGAGCTACGTGGACTTTTTATAAAGCCATCCCCTGAAGAAAAAAGGTCTGTGGATACTGATATACAGGAATTGTTAGACGTAAAGGGGGGTATTACATATGTCTTCGACGACAAAGAGTTTAATGCAGGATATGACCTTTTCTCAAAATATATGAAGGCAGGGTACCCTGGTCTGTGTATCACAAGGCAAAACCCTCAACATATCAAAAATACCTATGGGCTCCATAAAACCCCCTTTGTTTGGTTGACCAGAAACAAAATACCTGACCAGCCATCTATTAACCCCTCCGAACTCTTTAAGATCAATCCAACAATAAAACACTTTGTTGATAATGCAGATAGAGGAATCATTCTGATCGATGGGATGGAATACCTCATACTTGAAAATGATCTTACATCTGTCCTCAAGCTTATGGAACAAAATAATGATATAATAATGGCATCTTCATCACGATTGTTCCTTCAGATAGATCCAATATCAATGGGACAGAAGGAATTCCATCTTGCAAAAAGATGGATGAAAAAGATACCTAAAAAAAACTGAATGAGGTTGTTAATGGTGGCAGTACATGATCAGATGGATGTTGGTGTCTCAGGGGGACTATAATGGATATAGACATATCATATATCGTTGACATACCTCCGATCATCACAACTCTAAATACCAGTGATTTGAATTGGAAACGTGGTATTGTTACCTTTACTGAATATGATATTTGGTTCCCCTATGCAGATCAGGTAAACATTGTTCCCTTAAAAGCGATCAAACTTATCGACCGACAGCTTCCGCCATCCATTATGAAAAAAATACACTACACTAGCCGGGAGGCGGACTTACTGGTGGTAGAATACCAGAAAAAATCGACATTTGGAATTGGATACATAAATTCGATCATGCTCTTTGCGGGACCTGGATCCAGTATCAATAAGATAAAAAGCTACCTCTCCTCTGTCCTTGGCATCCAGGTCAATGCCAAATACGGTAATCTGAACAAAGAGGAGTTAAGGCTTCTGTGTCTTCTGGCAGCTGGAATGAATGTTGTTGATCTGTTGATTCCATTATTTGACAGTAATAAAGCTCTTATTAAACGTAGTTTTACAGTTCTGAAAGATAAAAATTTGGTCGACGATTGCGCTTCAATTACACAACTTGGCTCAGAGTATGTAGAAAGTATTAAAGGTAATGGTGAAGGTAAACTTGGGAAGATTGCGAGAGACCCATTTGGATCAGTGCCACAACCTCACAAAGCGGTCGATTCGTTCAAACCAAAAAAGGACACGATCAAATTCCGCAAACGGTATAAGAGTTCATCAATCGAAGGCCTGGTATCCATTAGGCATATCGGTCAATTTATCCAAACCGAAGAGATTAACAATCTCAAAAAAGAAGAACTCCCATTCGGTGAGCTTGCTTTGAACCTGCGAACAATGAATGGTAT
>JAYEHR010000009.1:0-6394 GCA_034659615.1 Methanobacteriota archaeon
ACAGGACCATCAAGGTGCCAGCTGGCACTGCTCATGATCATGGAGTTGAGATGTGTTGCCACATTGACAATGGTTGTCTCCTCTAAGCCACCGGCATAGCCACCAAAGATCGGCATCTGCTCATCCATGATAATATCGCTGTTGGACTTGTAGTGTGCAATAACAGCGATTGCATCCAGGTCGATCTTCAGTTCATTGAGTTGGGAGACCTCGTGACTGTCATTGCAGCCCATTCCGCCAGTAGCATCTGCGGCGATGTTACCCTGTGCGGACAGTGAGGTCTCGGGTCCCTATATGCCCATGCCTGGCCTACCTGCCATGGAACATGCGTTCTTGATCTGCCTGCCCTCGGTCTTTGCTGCAAGGATCTCATACGGGCTACCTGGGATCGTTGGTTTACCACGAACAGAGGTCATTACACCATTCACAATGGTGTCGACTTCCTTTTCCAGTGCATAGCTCATGTGTACTTGCATGAACACATCCTCGGAGATAGGTGAACCGGTTGGACCACCCTGGATGATAGGCTTTACCTTGTCGCCGACCTCTCGCTTATTGACATACACTGCATCACGGCCAGTACCGAGCCGGAACTCTCGATGGGGGTTGTTAATAGCATCCCACATCTCGTCCTCGGTGTACTTGACGATCCTTTTGGTGTCAGTACAGAAGATACCGCAGTCGAGAAGCATCTCGAAACCTGCCTTGAACAGGTTTTCCGTCATGCCCTTGTCGGTTGGGATGAACTCATTGCCAAAGTCAAGGTTGTATTTCTTTTTGAGCTCCAGTGCTTTCATCGGGATGGTCATCAGGTCCCAGTCGTCCTGTGTGCATTTCTCGCCTTTCTTTGCACGGTCGAAGAAATCAAAGCATGTAATTGATTTTGTAAATGTCATTTGATATTGCCTCCTTTATGCTGACATTAGTTCAAGGGCTTTCCTGGCGGCGTCGGCTGCATTTTCTGCAGTACCATCAGCACCGATCTCATCGATCCAACTATCGGTAACAGGTGCGCCACCGAACATGACCTTGACAGCATCACGAATGCCTTCTTCCTCGAGCAGTTCGATTACTTCCTTCTGGCCGAGCATGGATGTGGTCATGAGGGCTGAACCGACAAGGATGATCTTCTTACCCTTCATCTTGGCAACTGCTTCAACAACATCCTCGTTGTCTATGTCGACACCAAGATCGATGATGTCAAACCCATTGGCACCAAGCATGGTCGTGACAAGACGATGACCGATATCATGGATATCACCTGACTGCACGTACGTGAGAGCAGTTCCGACACCCTCGCCGGTCTTCTCCTCAGCAAGCAGTGGTTCGAGGATCTTCATTGCGCCTTTCATTGCCTGGGCGGACATCATGATCTGTGGCAGGTAGAGCTCTGCAGCTTCGAACTTGTCACCAACGACCTTCATGCCTGGGGAGAGGGCCCCATTGATAGTATCGAATGCACTGAAACCTGCATCCAGAGCTTCTTGGGTCGCTGCTACACAGCCGTCAATATCCTGGTTAACGATCGTGTCCTTAAGTTTGTCTAAGATTTCCTGATTTCCCATTTAATCACCTTCCTATTCTACAATTTGGTAATATCAACATTTCAGATATTACTATAATTACGATTAACAGAATATGATATAACCTAGTCGATACCGATTTTGCATAGACGATCAAATTGGAGCGTGGGCGAATAATAGATCGTTGTATTAAAAATAGGCTGGGATCCACCAATCGACAATGTTCTCAAAATCAATAATAGCATTAAAATTAACAGAGGGGTTAAAACAATGAATACTCGAAAGTATGATCTAAAGTTATCTAAAATAGATGGATGAAGAAAATATGAGATCAACTATAATTAGGAACATGATACATCAATATATGGAACAGATGTTCTCAATTGTCCTGAGATCCTTTTTGCTCCATTTCCCTCATATGTTTATGGACCGCAATCTCGATGTTCGTGCTCAGATCATGCTCTGTGAATGGTTTTAGAATATACCCGTACGGTTCTGTGAGCTTCGCCCTTTCCAGAGTGGCTTCATCAGAGTAAGCGGTCAGGTAAACAACTGGTACCGAAAAACGTTTGCGTATCTCAGTGGCTGCTTCAATGCCGTCCATATCACCTTTTAACATGATGTCCATCAACACCAGATCGGGGAAAGTGCCTTCCACTTTGGTAATGGCATCCTTACCAGTCGAGGCTACTCCCGATACTATATATCCCATGTTGGTTAGCCTCTTCTTGACCACCATTGCCACGATGGCTTCATCTTCCACGATCAGTATTCTTGTTGTATTCATCCTTCACACCCGTTTAGACAAATGTTACTGTAAACTTCGTTCCATTCGTTGTATCAAGATCGACAGTACCGTCGATCTGGGATACCAGATTAATCACCAGTTGAAGTCCCAGTGATTCTGTGTTCTTAAAATCCAGATCGTCAGGGAATGAACCACCACTATCCTTAACGGACAGTATGAACACATCCTTCTCCCTACAGAAATCAATGTATACATTGCCCTGCTCACCTTTCACGAATGCATGCTGCAACGCATTGGACACCAACTCATTGACAATAATTCCCAGTGGAATGGCTGTATCCATATTCAGATAAGCACTTTCCACGTTCAGATCTATTATGATATTATCCTCATCCACATTATATGAATGGAGTAGATATTCGATCAGATCCTCAATATAATCTGCAAAATCCAAACTCACCAGATCCTTTGAACGATACAGTTTCTCGTGGATCAAAGCGATCGAACGTACACGGTCCTCGCTCTTCCTGAAAGTATCTACCACATCCTGATCCTCAAAGTTTAAAGACTCCAGATAGAGCATTCCCGATACCACCTGAAGATTGTTCTTAATTCGATGATGGACCTCTTTTGTCCGAATATTCTCCATAGAAATAAGGGCATCTTCTGCATTCTTTTGTTCCGTGATATCGTGGATGACTCCCTGGTAACCGCTCACATCTCCACTTTGATCGCGCTGTATAAAGGTGTCCTCATGCACCCAGCGTACGTCTCCTTCCCGCGTAATTATACGATACTCCTGATGAGATTCGGTCCAGCCTTCTCTCGATCGCCCTTCCAACTCCGCATATATCTGGTCAAACTCGTCTGGATGGACAAGATCGCTATATATCAACTTTTCAGACAGGAAATCATCAGGCGAATAACCAAAACGCCTAATGTTTTCAGAAACATATTCCACAGGATAACCTTCCTGTGCCTTCCACCAGAACACGATAGTCGGACTGTTATTCACCGCTGCTTCCATTTTGATTACCCTGTTGTATGAATCCTGCAACGAATCGAGGATCTCATTCAATCCCACAGGAACCAGCTTAAAATCAATTTCCACATCTGTATTGGCACGAACATCAAGGTTTCCTTTAACGGCCTCTCCGGATATTTTTCTGAAATCTGCTACGATCTCATCAACCCTATTGGTAAACGATGACGCTATCAAATACGCCATTACGCCCATAAATACAATGGAGAATATATAAATGGAGAATAAGATGTTACGCAGAGAGGTTACCCCTGCGAACATCTCTTGTTCTGGTACGGCCAGTAGAATGGAGAAATTGCCTGTTTCAATCGGTTCATAGAACACTATCACATTTTCACCAGTGGATGGATCAACTGTGTTGATATGGCCACCCACACCCAGTTGTATATCTTCTGCTGCTTTAGAGAAACCTTGATTGTCGATATCTGAGAGTTTTTTGGTACCGATCCAATCCTTCCTTGTCGGATGGGACAACAATATTCCGGTATTGCTGACCATAAAGAGATGCCCCGTATCAAATATCTTCACATCACTGACAGCTTCATCCACATAGTTGAGAGAGACATCCACTCCACCGATACCAAAGAACTCCCCGTTTTGTATTATGGGAGAATCGTAACTGACCATCAGGGCACCCTGATAAAGATAGGGTTCTGTCACCACATCATGTTTCGTCTGTTTGGGTAACTGGTAATAATCCCATGAGTCGTAATACACAAGCGGTTCAACGTCCACCACTCCTTTTATATTGTTCCAGTAAGGAACAAAACGCCCACTTGAGTCATGACCTATGGACCCCACATATTTGGAATCATTCCCGTCAAATGCATCTGGCTCGAAACCCACATAGGTACCGATCAGATGATTGTTCTCTTCAAGCAGCTTTTTTAATACTAAGTTGATATTTCCACGATCCTAGGTACTATTGGCTTCAAGTGAGATCGCAATACTTCTTGCAATTGCCATGTTGGATTTCATATCCGTATTAAAATAATTGGCATAGCTTTTGGTCATCTGAATGGACTGATCGTATGCAAGCTGTTCTTCCTGCTCTGTAACATTGGAGATAACAATGGATGACGAAAAGGACAGAATAAGGAATACTCCTATAACTATATAAATGACCAGTTTGATCCTGAGTGAGATATCTTTCCATATCATTGCCTGCACATCCATATCGGGTATCTATCTAGTTCTCAACCACTTCTGAGAGGTTCCTGTAATAAATAAAAAGCTCCTTTCCCCAATCCAAAGCACTTTTATCGTAGCTCATTACATCACGATGGTCATACTTGCCGGATCTGTTGAAAAAACTAAGATATACAAATTTATCGGTTACATTGATAAATGGAGGTCTGATCGTGTCCTTGCAGACAAACAGTTCTACATTTTCCAACCCCATGAGGTTGTTCATCTGTTCGTGATAATCGATTTGCATACGATCAAAGATGGATGTTGTGAGGATCAGTGTAAGACTGATATTGTCGCGGGCAAGGGATAGATATAGGTCCGGATGATCAGGATGGAAAAATGATTCCAAACACATGATGTGTCTCGAGGATCTGAGGTTCTCCACCAGTTCGTCCTGAAGATCGTACATGTGATCAATGTCCGGCTCGATCAACGTTATGTTCCCAAGGTCCCCGATCCTCTGCACAAGGTCTTCGGGTATGCTTTTAAGATCACGGTCCGCCCAGTATGGACCATCTGTATTAAAGATACTGAGCAGTGAAGAGAAGGGAGTGAGGTTCTCAACGATCAGACGACCTACCGTTGTCAATTCATAGATACCATTGTCATCTTTGCTGACAAGGCCCGTGTCCCGGAGCTTTTTGATCTGTGGCAGGATCGAGGAGGATGTGGTATTAAGAGAAGAACTGATCGTTTTTATGCTGACAGGACCGTCCTGAAGCAGGATCAGTAGTTTTTCCCTTTTATCAGAAAGGAATATTGTTTCTGTCAATTTTGATAGCATCTTTTGTCTCCATTCGTGAAATCAGATGTTGTCGAGCCGTTCTGAGAGTTCTTGATAATAGTGGAAAAGCTCCTGACCCCAAATTAATGCACCTTCATCAAAGCTCATGATATCATTGTGATCATATCGTCCATCTTTGTCCAGGAAACTGATATACAAGAACCACTCCGAAACATCAATAGTAGGAGGTCTGTTACTCTCATTGAAAAGAAAGACATCTGCATTATCTGCAGCAAGCAGGGTGAGAAGTTCGTCTTTACAGTTCTTTTTCATTCGCTCAAAAACAGATGATGTTAAAATGATCGATATGCTCTCCGCATTTTCTATGAGGTCACAATAGAATTTAAGATATTCTGGTCGGAAAAAGGAGATCAGAGCCATGATATTCCTGGATTTTGAAAGGTTCTGTGTGAACTCCCGGGGAATCTCGAACGTATGGTTTCGATCGGGTTCGATCAGGAGATAGTTGCCCAGTTCCTGCAACCTTTTAAAAAGATGATCTGGAAGTGCACTCAGATCATGATACTGCCAGTAATCCATGTTCTCATCGAGCATATGTATGGTGTTCAAGAGAGGGAGCATACTCTTTACGATAAGCTCACCCATCGATGATAATTGATAATAGGCATCATCTTCAACTACAAGATGCATCTCAATGAGCTTCTTGATCTGTGGCATCATTCCTCGTGATGTCACGTTCAATGAAGTCTTGATCTGCTCGATATTGCGAGGGCCTTCCATCAACAGCAGGAGAAGATTTGTCCTTTTTTCAGAAAGCCATACCGTGTCACTCAGTGATGTCGTCATGGTTATAGTTCCTAAACTTACCAATAGAAAGAGGCTGCGAATGATATTAATAATTTACCTTTTTGACATGGCTAAGAAGGATGGATCTTAGATCAAAATAATACTGGAATAAAAAAAGAAAAAAAGCAGGTGCCAGCGATATCCGCTGGCATTATCGAACTTAGAATACCAATCCGAGATCTTCGAGTTTCTTGCGTGCACCATCGTAGACCTTGACGTACTCGTCGGTCGGGGTGACGGTTGCGACATCGTAGCATTCCTGGAATGTCTTACCCTCAGGTGCGTTGGCATAGTCCTTC
>JAYEHR010000010.1:0-22419 GCA_034659615.1 Methanobacteriota archaeon
AGAGGCGACGGATAGTTTTAGGAAATGGGAAGGGGAGCACGGGAAGGAGAGAGGGAATAGGAGTAAGAGAATAGCCGGAGCAGGCATCAGTCCTGATATAGGCACCGATCGATGGACGTGATCTCAGGATGGTCACCGCATACCGGACAGTGAGGGTTTCTGCGCACGGTGATCTCGTCGAACGTCATGTTCAGAGCATCATAGTAGACCATACGACCCACCAGGGTCTCACCGATGCCCAGCAGGTGTTTTATGATCTCTGTGGCCTGTATCACACCTATGACACCTGGAAGGACACCCAGTACACCCTCATCGCGACTGACGTCTGTCGAGGGAGCATCCCTGAACAGGCAGCGATAACACGGGCCGACATGCGGCAGGATGGTCATCACCTGGCCCTCGAACATGAAGATACTGCCGTGAGCCAGGGGCTTGTTGTGGAGGACACATGCATCATTGACAAGATACCGCGTCATGAAATTGTCCGAGCAATCCACCACCATGTCATATTCATCGATCATCGAGATATTATCCACAGATATCCGTTCATTATACGCATGTACAATAATATCCGGGTTCAGTCGTTCCACGAACTCTGCCGCAGAAGATACCTTTGTCGATCCTGTGTTACCGCCGTGTATCACCTGGCGCTGCAGATTGCTCATATCCACCCGGTCATCGTCGACAATGCCGATCTCCCCGATACCAGCGGCAGCAAGGTACTGGATCACAGGTGAACCCAGGCCGCCTGCACCGATACAGAGCACCTTTGAGGACAGCAACCGCTGCTGACCCTTCTCACCAATATCATGCAGGAGGATGTGTCTCGAATAGCGGGATCGCTGTTCATCAGATAGCTTCACGGTCATGGTTATGTCTGGAGGAAAGAATACAGTATACATTTATAAGCATAAGCGTTCACAGTATGAATTTTTTAATTCATCATGAACAACAGTTATATATAAGAATATCAATTAGAGGAGCCATGGATTCCTTCACAGCTATCGCGATCGCCATCTTCTTACCATTCGTGTTTGCGGGATTCCTGTCACCGTTGGAAAAGATCTTCAAAGACAGGATCGGGTGGTTCGCAGCAGCGACCGCACTGGCCAGCTTCCTGCTGATAGGGTCTGTGGCGCCCGAGATCATCCACGGGGAGATCATCGAGCACACCGTCTCATGGATGCCATCCGCAGGCATCTCGTTTAGCATATATGCCGATGGGCTGGCCATAATGATCGGATTCATCGCCTCTGGTATTGGTGTCATCATCATGTCCTACTCCAATGGCTATATGTCACATGAGGAAGACCTCGTACGCTACTACCAGCAGCTCCTGCTGTTCATGGGATCCATGATCGGCATGGTATTCTCGGCAAACACCATACAGCTATTTGTCTTCTGGGAACTCACAAGCATCACATCCTTCATGCTGATCGGATACTGGAGACATAAACCTTTATCCGTCTATGGTGCCACCAAATCCCTGTTGGTCACAGCCGGAGGCGGACTGTTCATGCTCGCAGGTTTCCTGCTGCTGCGCACCATCACCGGCTCATTCGACCTGGCCGCCATATTTCATGACCCCTACATGATCGAAACGATCAAAGGACACGAACTGTTCCTTCCCATTCTCATATTGCTCCTGATCGGTGCTGCTGCAAAGTCTGCGCAGGGACCGTTCTACATCTGGCTACCCAACGCCATGGAAGCCCCAACACCGGTCAGCGCGTTCCTGCACTCGGCAACAATGGTCAAGGCAGGTATATACCTCGTCGCACGGATACACCCGATATTCTCGGGGACAGATGCATGGTTCATCCTGGTCAGCGGTATCGGGATATCCACCATGTTACTGGCAGGTTTCCTCGCCCTGCGCCAGACAGACATCAAGGCCATTCTGGCCTATTCCACCATCAGCCAACTGGCCTACATGATGACCATGTACGGTTATACCACGTACCACGAACCAGGCATTGGCGTGGCTGCCGCGACATTCCACCTGCTCAATCATGCCACCTTCAAAGCATGCCTGTTCCTGGTGGCCGGCATTGTGGCACATGAAGCCGCCACGCGGGATATCAGGAAACTGGGAGGGTTGCGGCGCGAGATGCCCATCACCTTTATTATTGCCTCCATCGCCGCACTGGCAATGGCAGGCATCCCGCCACTGAACGGGTTTTTGAGTAAGGAAATGTTCTATGAAACGTCCATCGAGATGGGGACAATGCTCGGTTCACCCTTCACCATACTGATCCCGGCACTCGCCGTCCTCGGAGGCGTGTTCACATTCGCATATTCCATTAAGCTCATAGACGGCATCTTCCTTGGCAAACGCTGTGATGAACATCTCCCGGAACACATCCACGAACCGCCGGTCACCATGCTCATACCGGCAGCGTTCCTTGCAGGGCTCGTCATCCTTTTCGGACTTGTGCCATCCATACCCATTCACAACATCGTCGAACCGACCACATCCGGCATCCTGCTTGAGAGCGTTCACCTGCATGTACAACTCTGGCACGGGTTCACCACATCACTGATGATGACCGTCGTCACATTCATAGCAGGCATTCTTGTCTACTCGCGATATGACAGCATCGCCAACTGGCAGAACCGGTTCAACGCCAGATACCCATGGATAAGTGTCAATTATTACTATGACTACCTGGTCGATAACGCCAAAGCGCACGCCCACAGGTTCGCGTTGTTCACACAGCCCGGATACATCAAGACCTATGTCAACGCAATGTTGCTATTGATGATTGTACTGTTGATCATACCCATGATTACTGTAACAACACACCTGATACCCGGCAACCTGAACTTTGATATTCCCCCATACGAAGGACTGACAATGTTGCTCATGGTCATAGCGGCTGTCACAGCAGCCCTATACCGCAGGTATCTGCCTGCCATCATCGCACTCTCAGCAGTGGGATACATGGTAAGCCTGATCTTCATATACCTGAAAGCACCAGATCTCGCGTTGACCCAGGTATTGGTCGAAACATTATCGACCATCATCTTCCTTCTTGTCATCGTCAAGATCCCACAGACATTCAGGGAACGAATACCAAAGACCGTACTGGTCCGGGACCTGTGCATAGCTACCGCAGTAGCATTGACCATACTGGTCCTGTTGCTCAATGCGACCCATGGGATCGTCCCACCCTTTGGATCCCTTTCACAATATTTCATCGAAAAAAGCCTGCCGCTTGCCGGGGGACACAACATAGTGAACGTGATCATCGTCGATTTTAGAGGATACGACACTCTTGGAGAGATCTCAGTACTGTGCCTGGCAGCCCTCGGAGTATATAACCTCATACAGAGCCGGGAGGAAAGAGAATGACCACACTTATCACAAAAACGATCACAAAGGTATGTATACCCCTGATCATATTATTTTCCATTTCGCTGCTCCTAGCAGGCCACAATAACCCAGGAGGGGGCTTCATCGGCGGTGTTATGTTCGCGGCTGTGATCGCCCTGACGTACGTGGTCTTTGGGTTGAAACAGATGAAGACCGTCTTCGATCCTCACTGGGAAAAATTGTTCGCTCTCGGACTGCTACTCGCAGTCATAACAGCATTTGTACCCATGATATGTGGACATAACTTCTTCAGAAGTGCCATTCATTTTGTGGACATACCACTGATCGGAGAGATCGAACTGGTCTCTGCAGGACTGTTTGACATAGGAGTTTATTGCGTCGTGATCGGCACATTGCTATCCATATTCAAAAACGTAGGTGATGATGAATGAACAGTGTCCTCCTTTCAATAACCATCTCAATACTCTTTGGTATAGGGACATTCCTGATACTGAGAAGGGATATCATCAAAGTGATCATCGGACTATCGATATTATCGCATGCCGTGAACCTGTTGATCGTATCCACCGGCATTTTTGACATTGGTAAGGTCCCGATCATCACAGGCTCACACGAAACCGCGGTTGCCAGTGGTACAATTTTTACGGACGATATTGCAAATGGAGTGCTGGCCCCCGTGATCTCGGTCATGACCGGTACACATTACGTTGACCCGCTGGTGCAGGCTCTCGTATTAACTGCCATCGTTATCAGTCTTGCTACAACAGCATTCATACTGATACTGGCATACAGGATCTACGAAGAATATAAGACCACGGATATCCGTGAACTGAAGAGGTTGCGAGGATGATAGATGTGATGCAGCACCTCCCCATACTTCTGATCGCCATACCAATACTTATGGCTGCGGTCATGATATTGCTGCGATCCCACCCAAAGCTGCAGAATAATCTCAACGTAGCAGTATCCATTGTACTGCTACTGATGAGTATCCAGCTCCTGTTCCACGTCTGGGACAATGGGATCCAGGTGTATGAGGTCGGAGAATGGGGGAAATATGGGATCCTGCTGGTAGCCGACCTGCTGGGTTCGGGTATGGTGCTCCTCAGCTCAGGTATCTCACTGATGGCACTCATTTACTCACTGGACTACATCCAGGAGCACTCCCTTAGCTCGACATACCATTCCCTCTTCAACCTGCTGATCGCAGGACTGAACGGCACGTTCCTGACCGGTGATCTCTTCAACATGTTCGTGTTCTTTGAGATATTGCTCCTATCTTCCTGCGCCCTCGTAGTATCACAGGGGAAAGGAGGACATACCAAAACCTCCGACAAGATGGAAGCCACATTCAAATATTTGATACTCAACATGATCGGCTCCATTGTCATGCTGATCGCTGTAGCCTCACTATACGCGACCCTGGGCACACTCAACATGGCTGACATCGCAATCAAGATCAGTGCCCTTAGCCAATCCGGTACATTGCCCTGGCATGTGTTCGTGATCGCCCTCTTATTTATCGTCGTGTTCGGTAACAAAGCAGCCATATTCCCAATGCACTACTGGCTTCCGGACGTGCACCCATCGGCACCGTCCCCAATCAGCGCAATGCTCAGTGGCGTAATGATAAAAGTCGGTGCATACGGTGTCCTCCGGGTATGTTTCCTGATCTTCCAGGATGCATTGTTCCTGCTCAAACCGATCATCATATTCCTGGCCCTTGCCACTATTATGGTAGGAGCCATATCAGCTATTGGTCAGAATGACGTCAAACGCCTACTGGCATATTCCAGTGTCAGCCAGATCGGATACATCTTCCTGGGAATCGGCATGGGCACAGCCCTCACCATCACCGCATCCCTTGTATACCTCGTGAACCATGCCATTGCTAAATCCATGTTGTTCCTGGCATCCGGAAGTATCATACACCATGCCGGCACGAGAGACATGACCCGGATGGGAGGCATGGTACAGAGCGCGCCACTCCTGAGCAGTGCATTCCTGATCGGTGCCATGTCCATTGCAGGCCTACCGCCCATGGGAGGTTTCATTGCAAAGTTCATGCTCTTCAATGCAGGGATCCTTGACCAGTACTACATACCAGTAGCCATTGCACTCACCTTTGCAGTATTGACCCTATTCTACATGTTCAGGGCCTGGCTACGTATGTTCTGGGGCGAGGAACGGGACTTTGTCGAACACGGGGAATATAGACCACCGAATACATCCCTCAGTGTACACATCCCGATCATAATATTGACCGCTGCAGTGATCGCCCTTGGGCTCTATGCAGAACCCCTTATAATACTGTCCCAGGCCATCACTGAGCAATTGCTTGATCCACAACCCTATATTGACGCAGTACTAACAGGAGAGGTTCGATGAAACGATATTTCTTCTATTCCATAACTCTTGGGTTCGCCTGGTGCTTCGTCCACGGTGCTATCAATTTGAACAATTTCCTCGTGGGAATGCTACTCGGACCCATAATTATACGGCCGTTCAAGACCTTTTATGGTTTTGATGAACAGTTGTCCTACAAGAACACGATCAGACGCATCCCAAAACAGATCGAATTCCTCTCTATCCTCTTAATAGAGATCATAAAAGCAAGTATCTTTGTCGCAAAGATCATCCTCAGGCCAAAATTGAATATCAAACCTGGCATTATCGCCGTACCTATACGAGCCAAAACAGATGCTGGCATCACAGCAATTGCCAACACGATCACACTTACCCCGGGTACACTGACGATCGATGTATCGGATGACAGATCCACACTATACGTCCATGCCATTGACCTATCGGACCCGAAGGCAGTATCTGAATCCATCCGGGATGATCTTGAAGAATATGTACTGGAGGCATTTGAATGAACTCACTACTACTGGATGTTTCACTTGTATTCATGGTATTATCACTCATGCCCTGTTTATACAGGGTCATTAAAGGACCGACCATTCCCGACCGTGTGGTTGCAATCGATGCTATGACCACAGTGATCGTTGTGATGCTCGGTGTTTACTCCTTCCTGCAGAACTCCGTGTTCTTTATGGATGTGGCACTGGTCCTCGCAATAATAGCATTTGTCGGGACAGTGACCATCTCCAAGTATCTGGATGAAGGGGTGGTCTTCTGACACTCCTGGGATCGATCCTTGGCATGCTCAGCAATATATTCCTGGTAATCGGAATGCTCTTCGTGTTCCTTGGCATGCTGGGACTGCTGCGACTACCCGACATATACAACCGCTTGCATGCAACCACAAAGATCGGGACCATAGGGGCGTTCGGGGTCATGGTCGCCATCGTATTGAAGGTAGGATTTACACCAATAGGCATAAAAGCAATAACAGTAGGACTGTTCCTCCTGCTGACCGCACCCGTCGCCGCACACATGATCGCCAGGGCAGCCCATCGGCATGGGGTCGGTTTGTGCGAAGAATCGATCATCGATGACTACGGAAAGACATACAAGTGCGAAATTCCACAATCCAATTCCCAAATTGCATCTCAGGATCCAGATCATACTTCTGGAACTGGGAATGATGGATCTCCCCCTCAGTAAAGATATCCGTTAATGTCCCCAAGATCAGTGTACATTGATCCACTTCAGGACCAGATCATACCCTGACACACGGAACGAAGTATCTCTCTCCGATCGATACCTCCTTTACTATGTTGGTGATCCGCATACTGTTGTCCGCTCGAGCGCCAGATTACGCTTCTGGAGCGCGGAACGAGATATCTTCCTCCGGTCGATACCTCCGGTCGATACCTCCGTTACTATGTTGGTGATCCGCATACTGTTGTCCGCTCGAGCGCTAGCGAGACGGACGCGCCCTCCCGAGGCGCGACTCGGGGGTGGGACTCGGGGGCGGGAAAAAGTTTATCTGTGTGACAGGATGAACTATACCTGTAAAAAGACCGAGGGATATATAACATGCTAAAAGATTACATTGACCAGGATTATCAACCAACTAACCATGATCTGGTATGTGAATATCACATCGAACCAGCCAAAGGTGTCAGTTTTTCTGATGCTTGCAACCACATGGCGGGCGAAAGTTCCATCGATACGTGGAGCGATATCTCCACACTCAGTCCCGAACTTGCAGGTGAACTTAAGCCGCATGTATATTACATGAACGAAGAACGCCAGACGGCTCGGGTAGCCTACATACAGGACCTGTTCGAGATCGGATCCGTGCCGCAAATACTCAGTGCGGTGGCAGGCAATATCTTCAGCATGAAACTTATCGAGAACCTGAGGCTCGAAGACATCTTATTCCCAGGGGATGTGATCAATAGTTTCAAGGGTCCGGCGTTCGGTATTAAAGGGGTACGCAAGATCCTTGGCGTCCCGGAACGACCCCTTGTGGGTACCATTGTGAAACCAAAAGTGGGACTTACATCTGAAAAACATGCGGAAGTAGCATACAATTCATTTGCCGGGGGATGCGACCTTGTGAAGGATGATGAGAACCTTACTGACCAGACGTTCAACAGGTTCGAGAAGCGAGCAGAACTTACATTGAGATCACAGGAAAGAGCGGAGAACGAAACGGGGGAAGCAAAAAGATACATGTGCAATATCACTGCGCCAACCAATGAGGAAATGATCCGAAGGGCCGAGGTCATCAGTGATCTTGGCGGTGAATATGTGATGATCGATATCATCCCTACTGGATGGACCGCCCTCCAGAGCCTGCGTGATGCTACCGAGGATCTGGGACTTGCCATTCATGCACATCGATGTATGCATTCGGCCCTGACAAGGAATCCCAGACATGGAATGAGCATGCTGGTGGTGGCCAAACTCACACGGCTCATCGGCCTGGACCAGCTGCACATCGGAACCGTTGTTGGGAAGATGCACGGAGAGAAGGACGAGGTGCTGGCAATTCGGGATGAATGCGTGATGCAGACAGTCCCTGCTAACAGCGATCTGCATTTATTACAACAGGGCTGGGAGAAGATCAGCCCGATGTTCCCTGTTGCCTCCGGCGGACTGGAACCCACAATGATCCCGGCACTGATGGACATATTCGGCAATGATGTTATCATGCAGTTCGGAGGCGGCATACATGCCCACCCTGATGGAACAAAGGCAGGTGCTGCCACATGTCGACAGGCAATGGATGCCACACTGGACGGCATGTCCTTAAAGGAATATGCTGCAGATCACAAAGAACTGAAGGCAGCCCTTGGTAAATGGGGATAACCGGGACACATCGATCACAGGATACATGAGCATCGACACAAGGATCTTTCGGATCACTGACAACACCTTTGACGAAGTGATCAAAGAGGCTTCACAGATCATCAGGGAAGGTGGTACTGTAGCCTTCCCCACAGAAACGGTCTACGGCCTTGGCGCAGACGCCCTGAACCCTGATGCGGTGCTCAAGATATTCGAAGCAAAAGGACGACCAGCAGACAATCCCCTGATCGTACATATTGCAGACCGAAAACAGTGTATCGAACTCGCTCTGGACATCCCTGAGATGGCATCCCGATTGATGGATACCTTCTGGCCCGGTCCGCTTACCCTGATCCTGAAATGTAAGACCATTGTACCCTATATCACTACAGGCGGACTGGATACCGTAGGCCTCAGGATGCCGGACGATCGAATAGCGCTTGAACTGATCCGATGTGCCGGTACTCCTATTGCTGCACCCAGTGCGAACCGTTCAGGATATCCCAGTCCAACAACAGCGGAACATGTGATCCAGGACCTTGAAGGGCGCATCGATGCGGTGATCGATGGAGGAGATACGAACATCGGCGTGGAATCCACTGTGGTCGATGTAACAGCTAACATACCGGTAATACTCCGGCCCGGGTATATCAGTGCAGAGGATATTGAACAATGTGCAGGAACAGTACACATCGGATATACTGACCGACAGATAACTGGGAATGAGAGCGTGCGATCTCCGGGGATGAAATATACCCATTATTCCCCAAAAGCCGATGTAATAATGATCGAAGGAGATTTCAGCGATGTCGCTTATGCAATTACAGGACTTATTGCAGAATACTATGAAAAAGGTCAACGGGTGGGCCTTCTTGTGAGCGATGAAGTCGCCAGGACAGTATCAGCAGATGCAACATTCTCACTGGGGAGGGGACAGGATCCGTCCCAGGCTGCCCGCAGTATATTTATGGGTCTGCGACATCTGGATAATGAGAATATGGACCTGATCATTGTGGATGGTTCAATAACAAATGAAGGCGTTGGCACCGCAGTATTCAACCGACTGCGCAAAGCGGCTGATAGGATCATAAAAATATAAATGGATGTGAATGTCGTTGAATTCTGAAAAAAAAGAGTATATGGTCAAGAAACAGGAATACCTGATAATGGTGAAGAGGAACAGGAAGATCGGTATGGCAGCTATGATCCCCCTGTTCATCGGACTGATGTTAAAAACTTTTGGGAGAGCGGATATCGGTGGCCAATTTATCTGGCTTGGTGTTATTCTGGTAGTCTATGTGATAGGATCCAACTGGATGGGACGCAGGGAGCTTCAAAAATTAGAATGATCCTTACATCCCGAATTTCTTCATCATTTTTTGCATGTTGAACTTGCCACCACGCATCCCTTTCATGGCATTCTGCATCATTTTATGATATTTCAGCAACTCACGTACATCCTCAGGATTACACCCTGAACCCCTTGAGATCCGCTTTATGCGAGAACTTCCTATAGAACGTGGATTGAGCATCTCTTCATCGGTCATCGAATCCATCAATACACGGTAGCGTGCCATCTTATCACCAGTGGTGTTGTACGCCTCATCGGAGATCTTGCCTCCAAGACCACCGAGAGGGAGCATCTGCATGATCTGTTTCATGGGTCCCATCTTGTTCATGGCTTCCAGTTGATTATACATGTCTTTGAGCGTGAAGCGCCCGCGCATCATGGACTCAATATCAAGATCCTCTTCTGTGAGTGTCTCCTCTGCCTTTTCAATAAGACTTTTGATATCACCCATTCCCAGCAGTCGTGAGATGAAACGATCTGATTCGAACTTCTCAAGATCATCGGGAGTCTCGCCCACACCAATAAACGCGATAGACGAGTTTGTTTCCGACACAGCGGACAGCGCACCACCACCTTTGGCGGTACCATCAAGCTTTGAGATCACGACCCCGGAGATCCCTATCGATTCATTGAACGCCTTGGCCTGCTCGCTTGCCTGCTGGCCAATGGCACCATCCAGGACCAGCAATTTATAATCCGGCACTGCAACCGCATGAATACGCTCCATCTCATCGATCAGGTCAGCCTCCAGTGAATGGCGACCTGCAGTATCCACGATCAGCACATCGTTCTTTCCTAACTCATTCAAACCGCGCTCCACAATACCCACGGCATCGGGATTACCATTTTCACCATAGAACGGGACATTCAGTTTATCACAGAGACTGCTTAATTGCTGATATGCACCCGGACGGAACGTGTCGGCACACACAACTGCAGGTTTGAGCCCTTTTTTCTGGAAATATCGTGCAATCTTTGAGGTCGTTGTGGTCTTACCACTGCCCTGCAAGCCGATCATCATGATCTTCTGGGGTTTTAACGGTATATCCGTACCCTTCCCGATGATATTGATGAGTTCCTGATAGACGATCCTGATCACATGTTCGCGTGGGTTCATCCCGGCAGGGACATCTTCCTTCAACGCACGTTCTTTGATCTGAGTGGACAACTTCATCACAAGCTTCACGTTCACATCTGACTGAAGCAAAGCTCTCTGTATGTCCTTTACAACCTCATTCACAATGCGCTCATCGATACGTCCAGCACCAACCAGTTTTTTCAGGGCATCCTGTAACGAATTGCCGAGTTTATCCATTACCATTTGACGATCATCCTTATTCATTGATCATATATACTTATCATGCAAAGATGCTATTCTTGTTTAATAACCTTTTGAGAACATATCAATTAATATATCAATTATGACTGAAGAGAACAGGAACAAGCATAGAAAAGATATAGCGGGGGATGGATTCGAACCATCGGTCTACGGGTTATGAGCCCGTCGGGATCTCCTGGCTACCCCACCCCGCTTCAAGGTGGTGCATGCTTGTGTGATTCCCCATAACAGTATCATCACTGATAAAGGTTGCGTATGGAAAAAGGAGAATCGTCTTTATGGCCGGGTTTAACCACAGACCTTTGAATGTGTTCGGGGAGTCCCACAGAGCCGGACTGCAATAATTTTACAGGTCATATACAACCCAGAGAAGGCTATAAATCAAGTAATCGCTTCATAATAATACGGAGGAGTTTAAATGACATTGCCTGATAGATTCAAATGCATCATTGTGAACTGGGAATATATCTACAACCTTTGCAGGGACGTCTCTAGTAATGTAAAGGATTCAGATTACCAACCAGAGCTCATCATTGCCCTTGCGCGTGGTGGATGGTTCGCAGGCCGTGTGATGTGCGACTTTCTGGGACTTGATAGCCTTACAGATCTCAGGATAGAACATCATTCCAGCACGATCACCACTGGTGAGGAGACACGGGTAATGTATCCCCTGACAGAGAATGCCATATCTGGAAAAAGGGTGCTGATCATTGATGATATCCTGGACACGGGCAAGAGCGT
Organism: Methanobacteriota archaeon; assembly: GCA_034659615.1. Classification (GTDB taxonomy): domain Archaea; phylum Halobacteriota; class Methanosarcinia; order Methanosarcinales; family Methanosarcinaceae; genus JAIOTO01. The sequence goes on from JAYEHR010000010.1 coordinate 11,974, forward strand.
GATGAATGCCAGGGATCATATACTGCAACAGGAACCACAGGAGGTCAGGACAGCAGCACTCCAATATATGTACAATTCACAGATAGAACCTGACTACTGCGGGGAACATCTGGAAGAATGGGCCTGGATCGTCTATCCATGGAATTTTATAAAGGATATGACGGACATTGTTTCTGGACTGATGGAACGGGAGAATATTGACATATGGGACATACCCACGATCAAACATGGTCTCTACGAACATCATGCGATCGACCCTGTATCCTTTGAGGTCGCACAGCCCGGCCGATTGACAGAGATACTCTACGAGATGGAACGCAGGGGGATGGTTGAGACCATTGCGATAAAAGGACAGACGTTCTGGAAAAAGAAATAAGATGCTCGATGCTGCATCGTAAACGTTTAAACCTATTACAGCAAATAGGAGGTAGGTGAACGGATGCCTCACAAATGTACCAGATGCGAAAAGATCTTTGAAGACGGTGCCTCAGTGATCCTGGACGGCTGCCCCAACTGCGGGTGGAACAAATTCCTGTATGTAAAAGGCACAGAAGAAGAGGCATCTGAAGAAAAAGAGATACCGACCGAAGAGAAGGGCGAGAAAACCACATCCTCCGAACCAGCCGAGGAGTTCATCAAGGAAATCGATGACATTATAGGCATTGAAGAAAAGGAACGAAATGTTGTGGAAGAGGATGGTGAACGGGTGGAATCCGTCAGGATCCTGGGACCAGGTTCCTATGAGCTGAACCTTGAATCACTGCTACAGCGCAAAGAGATCATAATGGCGATCAAAGAGGATGGAACATACGCTGTGGACCTTCCATCGGTGTTCAAGGACAAAAAGAAGAAAAAAAAATAATAATATGTGGTTACTCCTCAATCTTTTTTTTATGTCTTACGATTTGATCCAGCGATCGATGAAGTACATCTTTCCTTCACTTATATCCATCGAACCGATCAGAGCATATCATAAAAGGTAAAAGGATATGAGACCTTCTGATCCTCGATTCTGGGAGATAGACCTCTTACGGGGTAACGCGATCATATTGATGCTGGTGTTCCATCTGCTCTACGATCTCAATTATCTTGGAGGATATGACACCGGTATTAAGGACGGGATCGAACTCTTTGTGGGAAGGAGTGCTGCAGTTCTATTTATATTCCTTGTAGGAGTGTCTCTGACACTCAGTTACTCCAGATATACAGGACAGCATTCTGATCAAAGGGGAACATGGAGGAAATATTTAAAAAGAGGACTATACATATTTTCCTGGGGATTGGGCATTACCGTAGCAACCGGGATATTTGCCAGAGAAGGTCTTATCATGTTCGGTGTCCTTCATTTTATAGGTATATCTATAATTATTGCCTATCCATTCCTGAAATATAGGTACCTGAACCTATTTTTAGGCATAATGGTCCTGATCTCAGGGATGTACCTGAAGAACATAACTGTAAACCACAACTGGCTATTATGGGTAGGACTTCACACCCGCGACCTCTATACATTTGACTATTTTCCCATTCTTCCCTGGTTTGGGATGACGCTCATTGGCATCTTCGTGGGAAACTCGCTCTATCGCCAGCATACGAGGTCCTTTTCCATACCTGACATGTCAGCACACACACCCATACGATTACTATGTCTCATGGGCCAGCGGTCACTGTTGATCTACCTGCTGCACCAGCCTGTGATCATCGGATTGATGTATCTGATGGGACTTGTGGACCTTGGCCATATCATATTTGAACTTTATTGACATGCTGTGGAAAAGCTCAGCGAACTATCAGGCAATTTAAGGGAACACATCTTTGAGAACTGGGCTTTGCAGCCGACCGCAGAGAAAAAGGTTGAAAATGAAGTTCGCAGGTTTGCGCGCAGATGTGTGAAGAAATATGGAGTACCTGTAAAGGAACTGGATCCACTTTATGATGTACTGCTCGAGGACGTGGAGAACTATGGCACATAAGATTACGATCAACGATCTGGTCATAGAATATGATCTCATCTGGCGCCAGATCAAGTATCCGAGGCTGGAGTTCAAGACCGGCAAACTGCGTCTGATCCTGCCGAAAAACTACAGGAACCACGAACACCTTATCGAGAAACATAAACTCTGGATCTGGCGGCGGCACTGTGAGATCCAGGCAGCAATGAGAGATTCAGAGAACAGGGAACTCGATCTGAACAGGACTGATAATGAGTTCAAACATCTCGTGCATTCCTGTGTTGAGCGTATGGAAGAGGAACTGAATGTAAGCGTCAATCGGGTACGTTTCAGGAAAATGAAGACGAAATGGGGAAGCTGCAGTTCCCAGGGAAACCTGAACTTCAACACCTACCTGAAATACCTGCCGGATCATCTGATCGAATATGTGGTCTACCATGAGATGGTCCATCTGATCGAGCTAAAACACAATGACCGCTTCTGGGGACTTATTCGTGACAGGTACGAGGAGCGCAGGGAACACGAAAAAAACCTATCAAGTTACTGGTTCCTGATACAGAGGATGAGCGGGTGATGTGTTCTGGATCCCAGATCATAAAAAATCCGTGATCCGTGTCTGCCTGTCATCCACCTTCTCAAGTTTTGCCACGCCTATTCCCACCAACCGCAATTTCCTTTGACCTGCGAATTCCTGGAACAGGCTTTTTCCGATCCGCTGGATGGTCACAAGATCATTGCTGGCCACACCAAGGGTCCTGGATCTCGTATAGGTGGTGAAATCCTCGAACCGTACCTTTATTGTCACCGTCCTGAACAGGTATCGCCGTTGTGTAAGTGAACAGTGGACCTGTTCAGCGAGCAGGGACAGGACGTGTTCGATCGTTGCCAGATCTGCCGTATCCTGATCGAATGTGTCTTCCTTGCTGATGGATCTTACATTCTCATTTTCCAGAACAGGGCTCTGGTACACGCCATTTGCCATCTGGTTCAGCTTGAGACCAGCCTTTCCAAAACGCTCCAGCAGGACCTGTACATCACAGGATGCCAGATCCCCGATGCTCTCAATACCCATAGTCCTCAGTATGTCATATGTTTTCTTGCCTACACCCGGGATCCTGGATACCTTGAGGGGAAAGAGAAAATCCTGAACTTCGCCAGGTCTTACAATGGTCAGACCGTCCGGTTTCTCAAGGTCAGAAGCGATCTTTGCCACCACTTTATTCGGAGCAATGCCTATGGAACAGGTGATGCCTTCCCTTGTATGGACCTCGTCCTTGATCCTGTGGGCCAGATAGGCAGCTGATCGGTAGCCATCCACCATATCGGTAACATCAAGATATGCCTCATCTATACTTACCTGCTGGAACCTTGATGCATGCTCACGCAACACCTCCATGATCTTTGCAGATACATGCTTGTAGAGAGGCATATTAACACGCAGGAAGGTGGCATCGGGACATAGCCTGTAGGCCTTTGAGATGGGCATGGCTGAATGGATGCCATACTCACGTGCTTCGTAGGAACAGGTACTGACAACCCCCCTACCTTCGCCATTCTTTGGGTCCGAGCCCACTACCACAGGCAGTCCATGGAGGGAAGGATCTTTCGTTACTTCTACCGATGAAAAAAAACTGTCCATATCCACATGGAAAATTATTCGTTCATCGTTCATTCTATATTACCATTCCAGTAGTTAGGCCGTAGTATGAAATACCCGACATAAACATAAGGGATACAAAGGATTATTAATTATTAAAGTGTTCTCAGTCCTTATACTTTAAGTATACTTTAAATTAAGGATGGTCCCAACATTGAACAACGTGTACCTTGGAATTGCCATTGCGGCATATGCAGTGGTTATATTCCTGACTCTCCGAGACATTCGCATATTTCGACGTACAGGGATTCCTGCCTATCGAAAGGGGGCTATGAAAGGGATCGCTGCTTCTACCATAGTACTTATTGGCATTGTAATGGTCAATGTCAACCCGGAACTCGGACTTCTTATAGTGTTCATTGGCATATACCTGAATAAAAAAGGAATACGTGAGAATGTGTTTGATGATGCAGACACAATGGAACGATTGCTTGGCAAGACCGATCGCAAAAAATCCTGATAGAACTGTCCAATGCAAAAGGTATAAATAACTACAGGAGATTCCAATAGTCAAACATACCCCCTAATATCAGAATTATAAAATCATATACAAATGGAGTGAAACCATGGGAAATATTAGACAAAAAAATATCAAGAACATATCACACCGCCTGCTTAACGAACATGGAGATGTATTTACAAAGGATTTTGATGAGAACAAACATCTTGTATCCAAATACACTACCATAGAAAGCAAGGTCATCAGGAACCGTGTAGCAGGCTATGTTACAAGAAAAATGACCCACGTAAGAACCGAGTAATCCGGGAGCGGATCGATCTATGTTCGAAGGAGTCCTACCGGCCCTTATAACTCCTTTTTCAGAAGACAATACCATCGACAAGGCCGGTTTGAAGAAGAACATCGATTTCGTTGAAAAAGGAGGAGTGTCAGGTGTCGTGGCCTGCGGAACCACAGGCGAATCCGCCACCCTGTCCACCAATGAGCATAAGGAGCTCATAAATGCTACCCTCGACTGTGCAAGTGTTCCGGTGATAGCCGGTACAGGTTCGAACAACACAGCTGAGGCAGTGGAACTTTCAAAGTATGCAGCTGATGCTGGTGTAGATGGTATTCTTGTTATTTCACCTTATTATAACAAACCCAATGATGCTGGCCTGATCAGGCATTTTACAACAATTGCCGAGAATGCTGACGTACCCATAATCCTTTACAACGTACCATCCCGTACCGCACAGAACATTCCTCTGGATGTTATCGTAGAACTATCAAAAATAGAGAACATCGTTGCTATCAAGGAAGCAAGCGGTGATCTGGACAAGATCACCCGGATCATAGAGAATACACAGGACGAGGAACTTGCAGTATTATCCGGGGAGGATGGGCTTACGTTCCCCATCGTCGCCCTTGGCGGAAGCGGCGTGATATCGGTTGCTGCGAACATTGTGCCTGATAAAATGGTAGAACTTGTCAATGCCACCGCAAAAGGGGACCTTGATGTCGCAAGACAGCGACACTATGAGATGGCTCCCCTGATCCGTGCGCTTTTCTGTGAGACAAACCCCATTCCTGTCAAACATGCAATGGGACTAATGGGATTGGCTGCCGGGCATCTCAGGTTGCCACTGGCACCCATCAGTAGTGAGAATGAGCAGGTATTGATCAATGCATTGAAAGAAATTGGGTGTATTGAATGATCAATGTAGCAGTGACGGGCGCCTCTGGTAAGATGGGAGGCCTCATTATTCAGAACATTGCCAGGACCGATGGTGTGCAGCTCTCTGCCGCATTCGACCTGACTAACATCGGGAGTGATGCCGGAGAGATTGCACAGGCAGGTACACTCGGAGTACCCGTATCCAATGTGGAGGAGATGGAACAGGTACTGACCGAAACAGGTACCGAGGTCATGATCGATTTTACCATTGCCAAAGCCACTACTGCCAATGCACCTGTTGTAGCTGGATGTGGTGTGAACCTGGTCATTGGTACCACCGGTTTTATCCCTGAACAGAGAAAAACGATCGATGATGCGATTCAGAAGAACAATATCTCAGCCATAATAGCACCAAACTATTCTGTTGGTGTCAACGTATTCTTCAAGATCATAGAGGAAGCTGCTAAGTACCTTTCGGATACCGATATAGAGATCATCGAAGCACACCATAACAGGAAACAGGATGCACCCAGCGGAACTGCAATGCGGGCCGCAGAGGTAATGGGTCGTGTGCTGGGTGGCAAGGATTATGTGTTCGGACGTCATGGCATTGCACCACGCGAAAAGGAGATAGGTATCCATGCAGTGCGCGGCGGAGACATCGCCGGGGACCACACCGTACTCTTTGCAGGTGACGGGGAACGTATCGAGATCAAGCATCAAGCCCATTCCCGACAGGCATTCGCTGCTGGAGCGGTGAAGGCAGCTGAATGGATATACAAAGCCGAACCTGGCACCTATACGATGGATGACATCCTGGGTCTTTAATACTCAAAAACAAATGCATCCATGAATTCCGAATCCATTATCCTGGGATCACAGTAGATGTTCTGCGATATCCTCAGATATGATCCGTTCACAGTACGCACATCTCAGCGTGATCCTTAGATTATCTGAACTAACAGTGAACTTAGAAGTTATTGGTTCATTACTATTGGAGATGCAGTTGGGATTGATGCATCGCACCACCCCTTCGATCTTTTTAGGGATATGAACCTGGTTCTTGTGAAGGACTTCAAGGTCCCGTATGATATTTATTGTTGCGTTGGGAGATATTAATGATATTTTGTCCACCTCCTTCACATTCAGCTCACGCCCTTCGATCTTCACCACATCTTTTGTACCATCGATACTGGGCGCATAGATCAGAACACTGATAATACCTTTGAAAGTTCCTGGTATTCCAAGTATCTTCAGGACATTCAGTGCCTGACCTGCCGTGATATGATCGATCACCGTTCCATTTTCGATCGGTTGTACCCTGATCTCTTTTGTTGTCGATCCACGATCAGAACTCATTGGATCGCCCCCATCACCAGTGCCAGTAGCGCCATGCGGACCGGCACACCATAGAATGCCTGTTCAAAGTAGCATGCATGAGAAGTCATGTCCACCTGCGGATCGATCTCGCTCGTGCGCGGTAATGGGTGCATGATCTTAAGATCCGGTTGTGCCAGTTCCAGCAGCGCGGGTGTGATCTGTAGACTGTTAGCCACCCTCTGATACTCTGCAGGATCCGGGAAACGCTCTTTCTGTATCCGGGTAACATACAGTACATCCACATCCCTGATAGCATCCTCTATGGAGTCAGTCTGTTTCACCTCGATACCCTGGCCTTCAAGGTCCTCAACGATATCATTGGGCATTCGAAGCTCCTTTGGAGAGACCAGGGTGATATGAGCACCATACAGTGAGAGTGCATAACAAAGAGAATGCACCGTCCGTCCATATTTCAGATCACCCGCAAGAGCGATCCTCAGGTCATCAAGATGGCTCTCTCTGCGAATTGTATAAAGATCCAGTAACGTCTGTGTCGGGTGATGACCTGCACCGTCGCCTGCATTGAGCACAGGTATGGATGAAAACTCTGAAGCAAGCTTTGCGGACCCTTCTTTTGGGTGGCGTAGCACGATAGCGTTCGCATACCCATTGACCACCCGGATGGTATCTGCCAGGGTCTCGCCTTTTGTGATCGAACTTGCTTCGACAGACCCAAGATTCAACACACTCCCTCCAAGACGTATCATGGCAGTCTCAAAGGACATGCGAGTGCGTGTACTGGGTTCAAAGAACAGGACTGCGAGAACTTTTCCTGCCAGCAGGTCCGACGTTCTCTTACCACGGGCTATCGGTTCCAGTTCCTCGGCAGTGGCCAGGATATGATCGATAGTATCCCGTGAGAAGTCTTTCATTGAAATAACGTGCAGATCTTCGAATGTCATCCTGTAAAAAGAGGGGATACATCAGATATAACAGTTGCTAATATGCCAGTATCAAGAATACCAGAGGGATCTTGATCAGACACCATAGTCATCAATGAAATTAGCCCACTGCTTTGCTTCTTCTACCTTACGTTTCAGATGCATCCTGTGAAACTCATGCGGACGATCATCTCTATCCGGGTAATGCTCGAGTTCTTTAAGATCCATGATAGCCCGGAGCAAACCTGCGGTCCTGTTGAAGATCGTTTTTGCATCCTCGGAAGACAAAACCGAATCCTTGAGATGTGTTTCACATTGCTGCTCTTTTTCGGAAAGGAGAACAATATATTCGTCAATAGTTTTTTCGTCATCTTCGGACAAATGAGGTTTCGTCACAAGATCCCATATAATCTTATGAAGGGGCATTATTTCCCCCTCGATCTCGATCTTATCGGGGATATCTTCTCCGCACCAAACCAGATGCTTATGAAGACTGGATAGCAGTTTGGAACGTTCAAGTTCCGTAATTACTTCCTCCCCTGACATACACAATAGCTTTATCCTCTTCTAATTTAAATATATCTAAGCGGATAACACACTATCACCTGAGATGATTAGTTAAGTTTATAGCTTTTCGGCTCAACTAACCAACTAGATATATACAATAACATAAGGTGATCACTATCAAACCAATCATTCAGGTAGCCCTTGATCTACTGGAGATCGAACGCGCCACCCAGATCGCAAAAGAGGCAGTAACGGGTGGTGTGGACTGGATCGAAGCGGGCACCCCCCTTATCAAGAGTGAAGGGATGAAGGCTGTACGTGTTCTCAAAAAGACATTCCCCAACCATATGATCATTGCAGATCTGAAAGTAGCAGATACGGGTGCTGTCGAAGTAGAGATGGCAGCAAAGGCAGGTGCAGACATTGTAATGGTCCTTGCCAATGCAGATGATGCAACGATCCAGGAAGCTGTCCTCTCTGCTCGCAAGTATGGTGTACGGCTGATGGCAGATATGATCAATGTTAATGAACCTGTCGACCGAGCACATGAACTTGAAAGGCTTGGTATTGACTACATCAATGTGCATACTGGCATCGATCAGCAGATGAGAGGAAATGATCCGGTTGAGGTCCTTGGAGCTATTGCCAGGGTTGTGGACATACCACTTGCCGCAGCAGGCGGCCTGGACGCACAGAAGGCCTCAATGGCCATACAAGCAGGTGCTACCATTGTAATTATTGGTGGGAACATCATCAATTCGGACCATGTGGAGAATGCCGCACGATCGATACGGCAGAGTGTGGATGCACCATCCGTGGTCCCTGCAGTCAGGATCTCGACCGAGAGTGAAATGAAAAAACTCTTCTCAGAGGTCACAACGCCTAACATATCCGATGCCATGCACCGCAAAGGAGCTATGAGGGACATCCATACAATGGTGAAAGGCGTGAAAATGGTAGGCACAGCTGTTACCGTCCAGACCTTTGAAGGGGACTGGGCCAAGAGCGTGGAAGCTATCGATGTTGCGGAAGCTGGGAATGTTATTGTGATCTACAATGGTAGCAAAAATGTCGCTCCATGGGGCGGGCTTGCAACACTGAGCTGCCTGAACAAAGAAATAGCAGGTATTGTCATCGATGGTGCCGTCCGGGATATCGAGGAGATACAGAAACTGGGCCTTCCGGTCTTTGCAAGCAATAATGTACCCAATGCCGGCGATCCAAAAGGGTTTGGGGAGATCAATGCAGAGATCAAATGTGGCGGGCTGGAAGTTAATCCGGGAGACTACATCATTGGTGATGACAATGGTGTGGTAGTAGTTCCAAAAGAACGGGCATACGAGATCGCACGGCGTGCCAAAGAGGTTGAGAAAAGCGAAAAACGCCTTTATGACGAAATTAAAAGGGGAAGTACACTCTCCGAGGTCCTCAAACTCAAAAAGTGGGAGAAGCACTGATATGATAGAACTTCTTAAAGTGCTGGTCTGTCTCCCCTTTTTACTGTACTCATGTTACTCGGACATAAAGACCAGGAGAGTATCCAATGAGACCTGGGTTATGATGTTTGCCGCGGGATTCATTTTCATTATCTATGATATTTTGAACAATGGCGCACTGCAGATTGTCAGAATGGCAATATCATTTTTGCTCATCTTTGGTTTTGTCTACATTCTCTTCTATTTCAATGCCTTTGGTGGTGCCGATGCAAAGGTCCTGATGGTCATATCCCTCATAATCCCCACCTATCCCATGCTTGAGGTCGCGGGCACCATGCTGCCCACACAGGGAATACCTCCCATCAGCCTGTTCACGTTCACCGTATTCGGCAACTCCGTGATCCTGACCGTGATCGTGCCCCTGGGGTTATTCCTGTATAACCTTACACAACCCTCTCTTTCCAGAACTCTCAGAAAACCCTACTACATGTTCATTGGATACCGCTGCCCTATATCCGGGTTGGACAGGGAACACATCCGCCTGATCGAGGCATATGAACAGGATGGGGAGGGCAGGGTCACCTCGCGTTTCACCACAGGAGGTACATCCCTGGATGAGGATGTGATCGTGCAACTTCAGGATTATGTGAGCAGGGGACTGATCGACGATAGGGTATGGGTCACACCGGGCCTACCATTCATGATTCCCATCACTGCAGGTTTCATCACTGCCGTGGTATACGGGGACCTCATCTTCCAGCTCACCATGAGCCTGTTGTACTGATGAACGGATGGGAACCCAGAACAGTCTGATGAGATTTAGACCAGATCAGTATATTCCACTCGAACAGGAGGCGTATCCATTGCAGCCCTTACGATCTTTATCATGGAATACGAATATCCCTCACCAAGACGCTCTTTGAGGGGTTTTAGGATTTTTGAACCGAGGATGGCGATCGCTTCTTCGATCTCCTGCTGATCATTCTTATCAACAATATTGTCTATCGATGTGATCTC
>JAYEHR010000010.1:22519-25743 GCA_034659615.1 Methanobacteriota archaeon
CTCGTTCCGTTCCATTGAAGAAAGCTGGCTTAGCTGGACATTTTTATTTCCTGAAAGGATTGCACGGCTATTCTGATTCAGTTTTAGCACAGGATACCTGGAACCACTCACTGCAAGGAGTTCCTTGTTGACCATCTCCCGGGCCATATCAAGCCATTGCTCCTTGGTGTATTCACGTCCTGATCCGTGACTGCGAAGATGTTCATGTTTGTATTTACGGACCTTGCTTGACCTGGAACCTCTGAGGACATCCACCACATGGGTCATACCGAACTTCTGATCTACATCCTTCACACACATCAATAGCTTCTTAGTTTCCTCGGTTCCATCGAATATCTCCTTTGGATCAAGACATGCGTCACAGTTCCCACAATCCTCTGTCAGGTCCTCACCAAAGTATCGTAGAAGGACACGCCTACGGCATGTGTTCGTATCACAGTATTCCATCATCTGCCGGAGTTTGGACATTGCAATATCCCGCTCCTGTTTCCTGCCCATCTGGTCGATGAAGTACTTGATCTTGTGCCAGTCCCCACGATTGAAGTACAGGATGCAATCACATTCCAGCCCATCCCTGCCCCCTCGGCCGGTCTGCTGGTAATAGCTCTCCAGGTCCTTTGGTAGATCGTAGTGCACCACATATCGTACATTGGATTTATCGATACCCATACCAAATGCGACGGTTGCCACAATGATCTGGACATCATCACGTATGAACTGCTCGTGGTGCCTTTTTCTAATGGTAGGGGAAAGACCCGCATGATAGGGAAGCGCGCTGAAACCGTCCTTCTTGAGTTTGCCTGCAAGCTTTTCGACCGCCTTTCGGCTGTGGCAATAGATGATACCCGACTCGCCCCGATGATCCCGGAGATACGATCTCAGGGGAGTATATGGCTTTTTCTCCGGACGTACCTGATAGGACAGGTTCTGCCGATTAAAACTGGCAACGTATGTGTCGGAAACTGCCAGATTCAACTGCTTGACAATATCCTCGCGCACCTTTGGGGTCGCCGTGGCGGTCAGGGCGATCATGGGCACTCCCGAAAACTCTGAGCGCAACATATTCAACTTCCGGTATTCCGGCCTGAAATCGTGCCCCCACTCCGAGATACAGTGAGCCTCATCAATGGCAAAGAGTGATACATCTGCTTTTTTCAGGAGCTTGATGGTGGAAGGCATGGTCAGCCTCTCGGGAGCAACATAGAGCAACTTCAGCCGTCCATCCCGGAGGTCCTGTTTGACCTCCTGAACCTCCGAACGGCTCAATGTACTGTTCAGGTATGCCGCACCGATCCCATTGGCCACCAGTCCATCCACCTGGTCCTTCATGAGGGATATCAGCGGAGATATGACCACGGTCACCCCGTCCATGAGCAGAGCCGGTAGCTGGTAGCACAGGGACTTCCCCCCACCGGTGGGCATCAGTACGAATGTGTCCTTTCGATCCAGGACGTCCCTGATGATATCCTCCTGCAGAGGACGAAACTCGCTGTAGCCAAAATACTTCTGGAGTGTTGCATGCATTTTCTGTACCAGACCCACGTTATTGTTATTGGTTCTAGTCCCAGAATAGAGACGACAGTATATAATACAAATGTATGCAGGGTGAAAGTGATCACATGTGTCAGGAGAAACAGAACAGAAATAGACAGATGAATCTAATGGTCAGTCAAAAAAAGAGAAAAAAGAAAATTGGGTAAGGACTCAGTCCTTACTCATTCCTGCGGCGCTGGAAGAAGAATGCCAGTCCGAGGATCGCGGCAATTGGCAGTGCAATGGTCGGGAACTCAGGGATCTCCTGATCAGGTCTGACAACTTCAGTATCATCATCGTGCTGGGTCGTCTGAGCCGTGTCGTCACTGTCGATCGTAACGGCATTGTCCAGGAACGTTCCTATTACTATGTGCCCCCACACATTCACCGTGATACTGACCGTCGCGGGTGGAGCACCTGCAGCCAGTGTGCCAATGTTCCAGGTAACGGTATGGTTAACTGCATCATAGGTACCACCAGTCGAGGATACATAGGTTACCTTTGCTGGCAGAGTATCAACGATCGTTACACCGGTCACCGGATTGTTATTCTGGGCATTGTCATAGCTGATGGTGTAGGTGAGCGTACCACCCTGATATACCTGGGTCACACCGTCGGTCTTTGCCAGGTTGAGTGGGTTGAAGGAAACATCCTTGCCAGGTACGCAGACCCCGGTCGGCTCTCCAATAGCAGTTGCAACATCCAACTCGTTAAGATCTGAATCGAACATTATAAGAGCATCATCATGAGATCCAGACCCGCCTTTGGTGGTGAGGAACACATTACTTGTCGCAGGATCCACCGTAACACCATTTAGGCTAGAGACCCCACTAACTACCTGAATAGTTTCCGTACTGGTAACCAGGTCGTATTTGCTAATCTTGTCATTATACCATCCGGCAGTGTAAATCCATCCGTTCTGAGCATCAACGGCAATTCCCATTGCCCCAGAACTTACGGCAAAGGACCCCTGCAGCGTCCAGGTAGCAGTGTCATAACTCCTGACCACTGACCCATCAGCAACGTAAAGTATGTCATTTATCTCGTCAAGGGCAAGTCCATAACCTGCGCTAAGACCGGGCAGCGCTACACCGTTACCAGCTTCAGGCGTCAACGTCTGCGTACCTGCGTCCCATAGATAAGAATAGAATTTACCCGTATTCCTGTCAATCGTGTACAGTTTTTGCTTATCCTGATCCACCACGATACCTGCCAGGTTTGATGCTCCAATTGCGGTTGTCTGCCCCACCGTGGTCATGGTCGTACCATCAACTATGTCGAGAACATTTGAGAATTCAAATGTAACGAACAGGTATCCCGAATCCGAATCAATGGCAATACCTACCGCACCACCATCCCTATCAGGTATGTAATTTGTTGTCTGATAAATCATATTGGTTGGCTGTAGATCATAGGCCTGGATCGGAACCCCGGGAACACTAGGAACATTTATGTCCGCAATCACATACACCGACTTCGCTGACGCAACTCCGGCTCCAAGAACCATCATTAAGGCCATAGCAATTACTACAATATATTTCATTTTCATATTATACCACCTCTATTGAGTTATTATCAGATCGTATCGTATGAAGGAGCACGAATATTGCACTGCTGATACATCGCAGATAGATAAATAAAATCTGCATTTTGGTAGCAGCAATTTGAGATATGTATAACTCCACCACAAA
>JAYEHR010000011.1:0-12025 GCA_034659615.1 Methanobacteriota archaeon
CTCACGAAATTGTACAGAACAGAACAGTTATCAACAAACAATACCTATCTAAATGCATAGGGAATACAGAACATGAAACTCAAAGTTGAACAGGGACGTTACATCATACTTGGTAGTATTGACGGGATACTCGCCGTGCTTGGAGTTGTCATCGGTGCTTCTCATGTATCCAATGATCCATCTCTCATAATCAATGCAGCACTTGGTGGTGCAGTGGCACTTGCCCTGACAAACGGTGTCGGGTCATATCTTGCAGAAAGTGCAGTTGAGTATGGAAATCTCGCAGCGCTTGAAAAGCCCCTCCTGCGTAGTCTTGAATGCACGGACCTCGAAAAGCAGACAAAAAAGAAGATCTGGAGTGATTCGATAACACATGGAGGTGCCAGTTTTCTGGGATCTCTTGTTCCTATCCTGCCATTCTTCCTTTTTGAAGATCAGGCATTGACGATCGCAACCATATCAAGTATCCTGGTGCTTGCTGTACTGGGAGTGTATTCCGGAAAGATCGCAAACCAGAGCGTGTTGAAGCATGTTCTCAGGACCGTGGGTCTTGGCATACTTATTGTGGCGGCTGTGACTATGCTTGGGTTAGAATAATTAACCATGAAGATCAAATAAGATATCCAGTGAAAATGGAGGTTGCTTATATGGGGAACATTGCATACAGGAACATTCTTGTGCCGATCGATGAGACGGATATGTCAAAACGGGCCATCGACCATGCCCTGCATGTTGCAAAGAACGAAAATGGGAAACTGATACTTGTCCATGTTGAAAGCACACACGGACTTGAAGCGGTCTATCCAAAGGACCTGTCTGAAAAGATGACCGAATTCATGAAGAAGAGCATCCGATCAAATATCGAATATGCGAAACGTTATGCAAAGGACGTTGGTATTGAGGTGCAGACCGATATCCTTACAGGAGAGGATGTCGGCAGTGATCTTATTCGAGTAGCTGAGGAAAGAAAGGTCGACCTGACCGTAATGGGTACCGAATCACTGCGGACGAACCCGATCGGCAGTCTCACCCGCTGGATCATTGCAGCAGATATTGGGCCTGTCCTTGTGATTACAAGTGAGGACTGATAGTACCTTTTTTGGTGGTGTATCAGCTCCCCTTGATCCTATTTTCCTTTTACATCATAATATCTCTCAGTTAAACATCTGGTTTTAAATCCGATGGTGTGGTATAGGGGGACGCATGATGTTGGTTACTCTTGGACTATTTGTCCTGGGCTTGGTACTGATCACGAAAGGTGCCGATTGGTTCGTTGAGTCTGCGGTATCCATTTCCACAAAAAGTGGCATACCAAAGGTCATCATTGGAGCGACCATTGTGAGTTTTGCGACCACGGCTCCTGAATTCACGGTCTCTGCGATAGCAGCTTACCTTGGACAGACCGATCTAACTGTCGGAAATGCTGTGGGTTCAGCGATTTGCAATATCGGCCTGGTCCTCGGTTCTGTGATCCTTGTAAGGGCTATCCCGATGGATGATCCCTCATTTCTCCAAAAAGGTGGTTTCATGGTCCTATCGGGCTTATTGCTGGTGATCATGACCCTTGACGGTACACTGACGTCTGTTGATGGGGCGATTTTGCTCATGGTCTTCATCGCGTTCCTGTATTACAATTACCGTCTGCAGTCTGCGATCTTCAAGGATGAGGAGAGGATTATGGATTCCATGGCTGGTATGAGATCGGATATATTGTTCTTTCTCCTGGGTTCAGTATGCGTTATACTGGGGAGTCGGATCCTCATTGATGCAGGAACACAGATCGCACGTTGGCTGGGTATTCCAGAGATCATAATCGGACTGACATTGATAGCTCTGGGCACGTCGTTGCCCGAACTCATCACAGCGGTCTCTTCGACCATCAAAGGCCATCATGACCTTGCCATTGGTAATATCCTTGGAGCAAACACAATGGACATAGCCCTGATCCTGGGCGTTTCCTCCCAGATACGTGAACTACCTATCCAGTTGCAGTCAATTCATTATGACTTTCCAGTGATGATCCTGATCATGTTGCTTCTCGTAATTTTTGGGATCACTCGCAGACGGTTTGACAGGTGGGAAGGTGGCACCATTCTTGTGATATATCTTGCATATATTGTGGGACTTTTTGTACTATATGTCTGAAAAGACTGATCGATATCTGTTATGGGACACCCCTTGCTAAACATTATCATTAGTTTTTTACTGTCGTCATCTTTAAATTCGATCACATCTAATAATTACATAATTAGCTGGAGGATATGGAATGTCTAAAATATGGATATTAATTTTGGTGCTTGTGGCCGTAATGGTGGCAGGATGTGCAGGTGACGATACGACAACGGTCTCCACTCCAGATGGAGATGTTGAAGTGACTGTTCCAGAGGGTGCAGAGGATAGCTGGTGTCCGGTAGGGACCACAATGGACTTTGCCAATCCACAGACCGGCGAGACCGTGTCCATGGAGATCGTTGGGACCGAGACCATAGAGGGCATTGAGATGTGCAAGGCTGTGGTCGAACTGGATGGCGTAGAGGACGATGTTGCAAAGATCGAATATATGTGGTCTGAGAATGGCGAAGCATTTATCTGGAAGAGCTATGATCCAGCAGGGGAACTGGTCTCAGAGATGACGATGATGGACGGAACGATGACGATGATCGATAGTGAAGGGCACGTGACAGTTGTGGGTGGGCAGTGAACTCGATACGGGTTCACTCTATCTCTTTTTTTAGCGACTTTCATGTGTTTATGTTTTAAAGACCAATCCTTAAATACAATTATTACTATCAGTTATATTGATGCAACTTCCCACTCCAGAAGGTCTCAAGCAAAAAAGAGGTGAGCTTGGACTGACACAGAATGGCCTGGCAAAACGGGCAGGGGTCAGTCAACCCCTTATCGCACGCATTGAGGCCGGTGATGTTGACCCCCGGTTATCCACCCTCAAGAAGATCCTTGATGCGTTCGAGGAATCTGAAAAGGAGCAGATCCGGGTAAAGGATATCATGCATACCCTTGTCGTATTTGTCTCTTCCAATGATTCCGTGGATGCAGCAGTTCGCCTGATGGAAACGAATGGTTTCTCGCAGGTCCCTGTGATCGATGACGGCGTGCCGGTCGGCAGCCTCTCCGAAGATATGATCATACGTTCGATGGCAGATGGGAAAACATCGGCGATCTCTCAGATGAAAGTGTTCGACCTGATGGGTGAATCATTTCCCACGGTGTCACCTGCCACTGATGTGGCTGTCGTTTCTTACATGCTGGAGCGCTATCCTGCAGTCCTGGTCCTTAAAAGAGGGAAAGCTATCGGTTTTATCACAAAGCACGATATCATCAAATTACTTCACGGGTGATGTTTGGGATCTTGGAGTGTTTGGATAGCGTTATAGACCCAATTTATGTATTTGTTGCAATCGAATAGAACACTCATTATTGATTGTCACGTAAATGATACTATCACTGGAAAAGTTTGAGTTCATATTTGATTGATAATCCTTTTATGTATTGATACATATATTCACATCAAACGGATACAATCAATAAATTACAATCAAAACCAATAGGAGAATAATATGGATCTTGAAGACAAATTACTGATGATGCCAGGACCTGTACCGGTCGCACCCCGAATCCTTCGGGCCATGTCAAAGCCCATGATCAACCACCGAGGAGCTAAATTCTCAGAGATCTATGATGATTGCATAGATGTCCTGAGGGATATATTCAGAACGGACAACGACCTGTTCGTCCTCAGTGGCTCAGGTACTGCCGCAATGGAGGCAGCGGTCGGTTGTACCATCGATAAGAACGATACGGTGATATCCATCGAAAATGGTAAGTTCGGTGAGCGATTCAAGGACATCGCAGGACGCTACGGCAACGTGGTACCCCTTGAATTCGAATGGGGAACATCCGTAGATCTGGGTCTTGTTGAAGAAAAACTGGCAGATGGTGCCAAGGCCATTACCATGGTACACAATGAGACCTCTGCAGGTATACAGAACCCTGCCGAAAAGGTCGGAAAGCTTGCTAAGAAATATGATGCCCTGTTCATCATGGACGGTGTCACGTCCCTTGGTGGCGATACGGTAAAGGTCGATGACTGGGGTGTCGATATTGCAGTTGTCGGGTCACAGAAATGCATTGGTGCACCTCCAGGGCTTTCAATGCTCTCTGTGAGTGAAAAAGCCTTTGATGCCATGGAGAAGGACAACCTTCCATATTACCTTGATCTTAAGGCTTACAAGAAGAGTGCCGACAAGAGCAGCACCCAGACCCCATACACCCCTGCGATCCCCCTCTTCTACGGATTGCAGGAAGCATTGCATGTGGTCAGGGAAGAGGGAATGGATGCCAGGATCAAGCGGCACAGTACAGGTGCTGCGGCAATACGTGCGGCATCGGCTGCAATGGGTGTTGCGATGTTCCCTGATCTGAACGGGGATAGCAAATATTCCAACACGGTCTCGGCAATGAAGTCCCCCGAAGATATCGACAGTAATGATCTGAAGAAGGACATGATGGCCGCGGGTATTGTGATCGCTGGCGGACAGGGACGATTGAGTGGTAAGATCTTCAGGATCGGAAGTATGGGCAACATCACCTCACGTGACATCCTCCTGACGGTGCAGCAGCTTGAACTGGCGTTCAAGAAGCGTGGTCTGATCAATGAGTTTGGTCCCGGGGTCGAGGCAGCTGCCAAGGTACTGGATATACTCTGATAGTCAACTCTGATCATGAACATGAATACGATAGGTGTTGTGGATACCACGTTCGCTCGTTTCGATATGGGACGGGCAGCGGTCGATGAGATCCAGCAGAATGTTTCTGTCAGGATCAAGAGGATCACCGTTCCCGGGGTCAAGGATCTTCCGGTAGCATCAAAGAAATTGATCGAGGAAGAGGGCTGCGAGCTGGTGATCGCTCTGGGTATGCCAGGGGCACAGGATCAGGACAAGGTCTGTGCACATGAGGCGTCCCAGGGAATAATACAGGCGCAGCTGATGACCAACACCCATATCCTTGAGGTGTTCGTGCATGAGGACGAGGCGAAGGATGATCGCGAGCTCCTGGAGTTGATGGACAAGCGTTCCCGGGAACACGCCCTCAATGCGATCAAGCTGATGTTCAAACCTGAGCAGCTTGTGAAAGAAGCCGGAACGGGCCAGCGACAGGGGTTTGAGGATGTAGGGTCCCTTCGGGGCTGATCGTCCATTCATGCACCTGAAGGTTCATGTGCCTGAAAAAATGAAGATCGAACTAACGGATCGATTGTAATAACAAGAACAATATCTGAATTGGAGTGTTATAAATGACAATTAAACTAGGATTTGTGGTAGCAGAATTTAACAGGGACCTGACATACCAGATGGAACTTCTTGGAACCGAACACGCAAAGTTCCTGGGTGCAGAGGTCGTGGAAACGATTCTCGTACCGGGCGTCTATGATATGCCCCTTGCTATCAAAAAGCTCTGCATCAGGGATGATATCGATGCCGTGGTCACCATCGGTGCTGTCATCGAAGGGGCAACCAAGCATGACGAGATCGTTGTCCAGCATGCAGCACGAAAGATCACTGACCTGTCCCTGGAATATGACAAACCCGTGACACTGGGTATCGCAGGTCCGGGAATGACACGCATGGAAGCACACCAGCGTGTTGATTATGCCAAACGTGCTGTAGAAGCAGCAGTAAAACTGATAAGGCGCTTGTAATAACGGTCGGAGGAGTAAACATACCATCTTCAAGATTAGCACGTGTGGCAGAATCGCCCACCATACGGGTCGCAAACATTGCGAACAAATTGAAGGATAATGGTGTCGATATCATCAGTTTCAGTGTGGGCGAACCCGATTTCGACACTCCAAAACATATCTGCGATGCTGCATCCGAGGCGATGTACGCAGGTGAAACACACTACGCTCCCTCTGCTGGTGTCAAAGCCCTGAGAGAGGCCATTGCCAAAAAACTGCGTACAGAGAACAAACTGGACGTTACTGATGAGGATGTCCTTGTCACACCCGGTGCAAAGCAGGCGATCTTTGAGATCATGATGTCAGTGCTTGATGATGGCGATGAGGCGATCCTTTTTGACCCCGCCTGGGTCTCATACGATCCATGTATCAAGTTCGCAGGTGCCAATCCGGTGTGGGTCCCCACAGACCCTGAGAACGGTTTCACTCCCTATGACATCGCCGGGCACATAACTGACAGGACACGTCTGATCGTTGTCAACAGTCCCTGCAACCCCACCGGAGGGGTGTATGGCAGGGAAATGCTGAAGAACATCGCTGACATTGCTATTGATCATGACCTGCTGGTGCTCTCTGATGAGATATATGAGAAGATCATCTATGGTCGGGAACATGTCAGTATCGGTTCCATGGATGGAATGCAGGACCGCACGATCACTGTGAACGGTTTTTCCAAGGGCTATGCCATGACTGGCTGGAGATTGGGATACGTTTGTGCGGAGGAGGAACTGCTACAGGGTTTCAAGAAGATACATTCCCACTCGGTCAGCAGTGCCACGACCTTTGCACAATATGGTGCGGTCGCAGCGCTTGAAGGACCACAGGGATCGGTGGAAGCAATGGTAAGGGAGTTCGAGGCCAGGCGCGATATCCTGATCGATGGTCTCAACTCTCTCGACATCAGATGTAAGAAGCCCGAGGGAGCATTCTACGCATTTGCCGATGTCAGCGAATATGGGACCGGTGACGAGGTTGCAGAAAAGCTCCTCTCAAAGGCACATGTTGCCGTCACCCCGGGTTCAGCATTCGGGGATAGCGGTAAGGATTTTATTCGGATCTCCTATGCTGCATCACAGGAACGGATACGTCAGGGCCTGCAGAGGATCGAGGATACTCTTATCGGATAATGTAATATTATCTTATTGGCTTTTCAGAACTTGATCCGTGCATTACCGACAGACATGGGGTCTAATGGTTCATTGGTAACGCTCAAGAACCTTTTTTATTATTTTTCCAGTGCTACAGAGAGAACAACTCTTCGACTGTTTCACACGCACCACTCTTGTATTGAACCCATGCTCTCTCAGCTCCCCTTCAAGTTTTATTTCATCAAAACGCTGGTCATATCCAAGGGCTACAATGTCCGGTCGTATGGTCTCCAGTGGCTCAAAGATATCCCTTTCACTCCCGAGTGCCGCCACGTCCACTACAGCCAGGGACCTGATCATCTCAAGGCGCTGGTCTTCCGGGATGATGGGGGCAGGCTTGTGTTTGATCATCGAATCCCTTGCAACCAGTACATATAGTTCATCACTCATTTCGCGGGCCTGGCTGAGAAAAAATACATGTCCGGGATGTAATAGGTCAAAGGTTCCTGTTGCAAGAACGCGTGTCAAAGATATCACCTGTCTAATACTGAATTCATGTTAATTTAACTATGTGATGTACATACGACATACATATAACGATCGCATTGATGATCTTGTGGAAAAAGGACTGCATATCAGGACAAATACTTTTGTCACTGCATGTGGTCCGCACCCAGCAACTCATCCCTGAACCCCATGTAGCATTGTTCAATGGACCCGAGGTTGGCCTTGATATCCAGCACGTCAAAGTCGAACGTACTTGCAAATTCATCGACCTTCTCGTTGAACTCGGTCTCATAGGAAAGACCGGTATCGACCTTTGCCACCTGCTTGTAGCCCACCATGTTCAGCTTGTTCACCAACCCCTGACACTCGTCATTGGCGACAACGATCAGGTCTGAGATATGCGGATCATTTCCTACCAGGTGGACGATCTCATCCTCGAACATCCGACACGCGATCAGGCTCATTGTCAGCATGATGGTCAATCTCTATTGTTTCCAAAACACCTTTCGATATGCTCATCGGCCGGGGGTTCTGTTATCAGGCTCACTCCAATGGCAACAAGAGCCGCGATAGGCGTAGCGACCAGTATCGGATCCACCACGGTCCATGTGCCACTCAGCAGAGTCTCGGTCCCGAAGATGGCATTGCATATCCCCAGGGGAGCCGCTTCCTTCGTGTGCACGAAGGCCAGCCAGAACAGACTGGTAAAAGTACCGGTAAGCAGGCTGGCGATGGCACCCTCTCGTGTCATGCGTTTCCAGAAGAGGGCTCCGGCATACATTGGAAGGAATGCTGCGGCACACAGTCCGAAGAAGATCGCGGTGGCTCGTGCGATGATACTTATGGGAAGAACATATGCCAGTACAACGCTGATCAGGATCGTCACGGCAATCCCTACTTTTGTGATAGGGATCGTTCTGCCGGTCTTACCTTTCATCAAGAACTCACGGTAGAGATCGTGTCCAATAGCAGTCCCCATGGTATGGAACTGGGAACTGAGGGTTGACATGGCAGCTGCAAGGAGGGTGACCATGAATATGATCACAAATACTTCTGGCATTGCGCTGTTTATGTACTCGGGCATGATCAGATCAATGTTACCACCTGCGGCTTCCAGTGCGATCATTCCCCGTTCATTGAGGAAATACACATTCGATAAAGCGCCTACGATATATGCGACCCCTGCCATCAGTAGGATGAAAGGTCCACCCACAAAGATTGCCCGGTTCAGGGATCTTTTACTATCAACTGTCATGAACCTGACCGCCAGCTGGGGTTGTGCAAGCACTCCGATCCCGACTCCGAGGATGATCGTGGAGACCATCGTCCACCAGATGGGTGATCCAAATTCGGGCATGGTCGTCCATCCCATATGACCGCCAGCCGCCAGTGAGGCCGGGACCAGGGGTGCCATGTCCGTCAGGGCCTGGTGTGCCTCAGTGATCCCGCCCAGTTTCATATATGTGAGCATGAGAAGGATGCCCATTCCTCCGATCATCAGGCTACCCTGCAATGCATCGGTATACATCACCGCAAGCAGACCGCCGGTTATAACGTATGCTGCCACGATGATTATCAGGATCAGTACCGCAATATCATAATTGATCCCAAGGGCGGTCTCAATGAACCTGGCCCCTCCGATCAGGACGATCCCTGCATAGAGGGGCATGAACAGTCCGATAAGGGCACCGGAGAATCCCTGTATGAACCTTGATTCGAATCGCTTTCCAAGAAGTTCCGGGAATGTGATCGCTCCGAGACGTGCACCGATGCGGCGCGTCCGTGACCCGAATATTGCGAAGGCAATGAATATGCCCACAAAGATGTTCATGAACACCAGCCATAGCAGTCCCATTCCCAGTGTTGCAGAAACTCCGCCAAATCCGATTATTGCAGATGTACTGATAAATGTTGCACCATAGGAAAGAGCAAGGATATAGGGATGGACCTGTCGCCCGGCCAGCATATAGTCATCGACATCTTTTGTCCTTTGATAAGCGAGCCATCCGCAGTAGAACACCACCAGCAGGTAGATCAGTATGACAATTCCAAGTAATGGTGTGCTCACGGCCATTATTCCAGCTCCTCCTCGATCTCTTCATTCCATTTCAGTAATCCATATACCATACAGCCTATGGCACTAACGATGCACAAAACGTATGCGCTCCATATCAAAGGGTCCCCTATGCCTAACACATCAATTCCTGCCACAAGTTTAGATATCTGTTAACATGTAACGTACTTGAACTTTTCTGAAGTGGTGTGTTACGTTTAAACGTAAACGTATTACCGCAAACTATTTCAAGTACATCCACTTAAACAAGAAGTGACGTGTTACAGACCCATCAATTCATAACACTGAATTATGGATGGTTTTGTTAGACACTTTTGGGCACATAATGTGCCCATTCCTCCCTTTACAATTCCACTATCTCGCATTCCAGTGAAGAAGGATCAAGAACTGCTACCGTTCTCCTGCCGGTGAGTACACCTGAAGTCTCACCGGGATTGATCACAGGAGTCCCTCCAACATCAGTGACCCCTGCATCATGGGTATGTCCCCGGACCACCACATCGAAATCACCGGATGCAGCAATGGCATGGACCTGTGCTTCATTGATGCCGTGGAGCAGGGCGATGTGCAGTCCATCAATGGACAGGTCTGCGAAATCACCACAAACTCTGGCACCCAGTTCTTCGAACCAGGCTGTAATGGTCAAGCGGTCGCCATCGTTGTTCCCGAACACAAGATATAGTTTTGCATCAAGCTTCTCAAAAGCGCGCGCATTGAACGGTGATACCAGGTCGCCGGCATGCAGCACTGCTAAAACTCCTTTTTTATTGAAATAAAATACTGCGTCCTTTATTGCCTGTAGGTTATCGTGCGAATCCGACATAATTCCTATCATATCTATCATTTCCTTACATATTCGTTCGGGTGTTCAAGGATATCATCCAATGCCTCTGAATAGCACCTGAATGCCTTGTCGTTAAAGCAGACAATGACCACCTTCCGGATGCTCTCATCTGTTCCAAGGAAGTTAACGATCTCAGAGATCACAATCCTGGACGCTCTTTCCACTGGAAACCTATATGCTCCTGTACTGATGGATGGGAAGGCGATCGTCCGGAACCCCTGCTCCTGTGCCAGCAGGAGACAGTTCTGGTAGCACCGGGATAGCAGTTCATCTTCCCCATGCTCCCCACCTTTCCACACAGGTCCCACGGTGTGTATGACGTAGCTGGCCGGTAAAGCGTGCCTTCCTGTGATCTTTGCCTCGCCAGTGGCACAACCATTGAGTTTGCGACATTCCTCCAGTAATCCGGGCCCTGCTGCTCGGTGAATGGCTCCATCTACACCGCCACCCCCGAGCAGGGAATTGTTCGCGGCATTGACAATGACATCGACCTGCTGTATGACAATATCCTCTTTTATGATACTGATCCTGCTGTGTTCCATGATACTCTGGTATAAAGGAGCATCACAATGATTTAAAAGTAGCGATATCCGAGATTCATCCGATCTGATAGATCATCAGGGAAATAAACAATATCGTAACACCCGCGGCTGCAAGGGGCAGGGTGTAGTTGGATACCACAGTAGAGGTATCGTCGCCGGTCGTTCGTTTGACAAGCCAGAAAAAAGGATCACTGACATAGGATACGACCAGTGTTCCTGCCATGATCATAAGCACAAAGACCAGGGGTGGCAGGTCAATAGGTGTTGCTGCCATGATCATCGAGCTGACCACCCGCGGTCACGACCCTGGAGCCCTGGGCGGTATGGATCACTGATGCCAGGACGAAGGGGACGAACAACACGGGCAATGTGCCCACCATCAGGATGTGAACCTGCTCTGCAAAGGGACTTGCTGCGATCACCTGTCCCAGGGCACCCGCACCACATAGATCAAGCAGAACGATCCCGGCATGGCGGGTGGCTTTATCGAGAGCCTTTTGTCTTGTATCCTTGTCGATGAGCAGGAGTGAAACGATCGCCGCTGTAAGCATCACAATGTTGATGTTATTCAGGAACCAGAGTGTTTTGACAAGATATCCAGTAATGAGCAGGAATACAGGTACATAGGGGGAGCCCAGGCCTTCCAGCGTGGTATCATTGTATCCTCGTTCCCTTTTCTTTTTTCCTTTTCGTCATCCATCCGAAAATCGGTATCCCATACATCGGCAGTCGTGTATCTGCGGCCTATCAGAAAATATCCTCCCAGTAACAGCACAAGGGACAGCGGAATGTTAATGGCATTGAGTGTCCACAGGTCCAGGGAGAGGTCTGCCGTTCTCACTATTGTGTATGCCACAGGCAGGGGTAGTAGAAGCACGAATGAAACAGTGCTCCCAAAGGCTGCAAGATAGAAGCTCTGTTTGCGTACTGAAGGGGCGACTGGCAGTTTCTCGATAAGGGTTGAAAGAACGATGTATGCGGTGATGCAACACATCAGCGGTATGGATAGGAGATAACCACCGATCCCAGCAGCAAGGGATGGTCTTTTTACGATCGTCTGCAGATCAAGGACGATGCGTTCCAGGAAGTGTCCATACTTTAAGACCTGGGCGATGGTTGCACCACAGAAAATGAGTATTCCGAGAAGACTAAAGATGTTCCCTGCACCGTTCGTCATCTCATGGACCGCCTCCTCGCCCATTCCGGTAA
>JAYEHR010000011.1:12125-25260 GCA_034659615.1 Methanobacteriota archaeon
GTATCGGGTTTGAAGCGCGATATCCTCCGCGGTGTTCGTCCAGAGACTGTGGGAGTGACCACATATTTTATTGGAAGGCGCTCGATGGCATCGTATACCTGAACAGAGATCACCTCGCTGATATCCATTTGTATATCATCAAGATCTCTGGTGACCTGTTCCAGACCCCAGCCAGTGCGACTTCTCCAGGCTTCGGTCTTCTTTGAGATCTCCACCATCATGGACACAGTTTCCACAGGATATCGCCCAATGGCCGTCTCACCGGATAACATGAGAGCATCTGTCCCGTCCATGATGGCATTTGCCACATCCGTAGCTTCAGCCCGTGTCGGCCTGATGTTATCGGTCATGGATTCAAGCATGTGGGTTGCCGTGATCACCGGCTTGCCCAGTAGGTTTGCCTTGTGGATGAGCTCTTTCTGGACCACCGGCACGTTCTGTATCGGTATCTCTACACCAAGGTCGCCCCGGGCGATCATCAGGGCATCCGCTGCCTGCAGGATGCTCTCGATATTCTTCACAGCTTCCTCTCGTTCGATCTTGGCTACAAGATATACTGATCTGTCTTTCTTTTCAGCAAACTGCCGCACCTTCCGGATGTCTTCTGCCTTTTCAACAAATGACATACTAAAGGTATCAACTCCTTCTTTCAGGACAAAATCAATGATCTCAAGGTCATTATCGGTAACGGGATCCATTAATATATTTGATCCGGGCAGGTTAACTCCCTTGCGGGAAGTCAGCGGACCACCTACAACCACTTCGCATTCCACACGTTCCCCGGATGACTCCAGGCATTTCAACTGGATGAATCCATCATTGAGGAAAATATCACTACCAGGATGTACACTCTCAAGAAGACGGTCATAATCTACCGGGATCAGGGTCGCTGTACCCTCCACATCTTCCACCGTCAGTTGGATATGGTCTCCCCGGTTGAGTATCACCGGCTCGTTATGGAACATTCCAACACGTATCTTCGGACCTGGAAGATCTGCCAATAGGCAAACCACAGTACCCATTTCAGAGGCGATCCTCTTGATCCGTTGGATTATCTTTCGGTGGTCATCAAGAGTACCATGTGAAAAATTGATCCTTGCGACGTTCATGCCACAGGCAATCATTTCTCGGATAGTATCTTCTGAAGATGATGAGGGGCCAATGGTGCATACGATCTTTGTCCGGTGGTCTGGTAATAGCATGTTTTCACCAATGCAAGAATGATCGGGTGGTTTATAGTCTTAACTCTGAGGATTGGTTCAAGTATTTCACCGATCTGCCAGTTCGGCATCCTTGATCGTCAACCTGACTGTGTATTCGCCCAGTTCGATCACGTCATATTTGTTAATATTGATCCTTTTCTTATACATGGGACCATTGACCACAAAACTTTCAAATTCCCCGCCTTCCCCGGCGACGTTGAGCCCTATCTTATCGTTCAACCTGGCAAGACGATCGATATCATTGGAGGTGATCGTGCGACCAACCCAACTAATGTTGAGGCCATAGGCTGCTACACTGCTGAAAATGAACTCAAAACCAATGTCAAGCAATTCCCGCATTTCTTTTTCCTGGTCCATGTGCCAGAGAGGGGAAAAAGCATCGATTCCCAGTTCCTCACAGATATTTTCGATCCTGCTTTTCTGGTAGTTCGAATACAGGGCACCGGTCACGATTCCTTTGATACCAAAATCCTGTGTCGCCTGTTTGATAGCAGATCGAAGGTCTGCAAGCTCAACCTCTTTCTCGCCTTCGGTCATCCATTCGAGCAATGGCATATCCATTGCCCGGGCCTGAAGCTGGGCAAGGTCGATGTTCGGGGTGTGGAACATGTATGAATCGGGATTCCTGCTCTTGAGTGTGATCAGACACTCAATGGGGTAACCTCTTTGTTGCATAAGGTGCATTGCATAATGACAGTCCTTACCCGAGCTGAAGAGCACGCCCAGTTTTGGTTTTGAAGTTTCACAGAGACTTTCCAGATATCCTGTCTTGTACCTATACCCCCTTTTCTTCGCGAGCTTCTTGATCGCTTTGTCAAAACGACTCCCGTACTGTGCCGCCTGTTTATTGCGCTGCGTGATCGTGTTGGAGATACCCAATTCTTCTCCCATTGCCCTCAGGACAAGTTTATTCTGCTTATCATTTATCTTATATTCTGCAGGGATCCTCAAGGCATATTCCACCAACGCCTGGTCTAGATAGGGAAAACGTAGTACTGTGCCGGTCGCACTTGCAACAACATCATCCCTGTACGTGTTCTTTTCATGCATCTCAAGGATATCCCTGTAACAATCGTTGTTGATGTCATCGGACCGTTTGTATCGATCGTATCCCGCAAAAAGCTCATCAGCTCCAGCACCGGAAAAGAGGAACCTGATGCCATCTCTGGCTGCAGCTACACTTGCCGCATACATGGTCAGCGCAACACCGGCCTTCGGGACGGAGGGTTCTTCGATCAGCGGCACGATCACCTTCAGATAATCCTCAACTTCCCCAAGCCCGATCTCGCATATTTTCAGTGGGATTCCAAGTTCGTCGGCTACCGTCCTCGCATAATGGACATCCGGAGATATTTGTTCTTGCTGTAAGCCCACTGTATAGCAGGTAATGCTTACATTTGTTTTATCGCAGATCTGCTGGCAGATACGACTGATGATCGTGGAATCGACACCACCCGAGAACAGGATGCCAAAACGTTCCTCCGGGATGCGAACAGAGATCGCATCTCGTAGCAGTTCGGAAAGGTCACTACGTAGTCTCTTTACCGGGAACCGGTGTTCGGGTGTCGGGGACAAAAAATCTCTATTATAGGTGGTTACTGTTCCTTTTTCAGGATCATAGCAGATCATGTCCCGTGGTCCAAGTTCCCTGACATGGTCATATCCAAGTTCACTCAAGAACTTTTTCTCGGACGCAAATGCAAGACCAGTGGAAATATTATACCACAGTGGTTTAACTCCAATCGTATCCCGTACAAGATATACCATGTTATCGTGGTAGAGCACAAAGGCGTATACACCACGTATTTCGGTAAGCAGTTCGTCCAGTGACTGCATCCGACAACGAGTATCAACTTCGTTGCCAGTTCCAGAAAGTGCCAGTTCCATCAACTGTATCAGCAGTTCTGGACCAGATCCTTTATCCAGTTCGTATCGTTCATTCAATTCTTTCCAGTTATACAGGTCGCAGTCCACAACAAAGGAAACACTGGTGGATTCATGTGAATGCAGGAACATGTGTTCGGTCGCTATAAATATGCTGGAACTGTTTTCTGGGATAGAAGAGTTGACCTTGTGCCATCGAGACGAGTACTTGTTCTTCTGAAATAGGATCGTGTCATCAAATCCGCGATCATTAAACATATCTAGTATCTGAGAAGTATGTTTGGGAACATTATCAGTCTCCAAAAATCCAGCTATCCTGCTCATTATTTGAACAATACGGTTACCTATACTTAATTTGAACGTTCATGAAAAGTATAGTTAGATTGTTACTTTAAAGATATTAATCATAAATATTTTTATGGAATGTGGATAAGAACAATAGGTTTTTTTAAGATAAACGTTATTCTATCATTACTTGTAAACAGAGTTCCTGGCAAATCATATTCAGGAGTCATTCACAGTGTCTCAAAACGGCAAAACGGTTGAGGAATGGTTTCAGTTAGGGTTCCACGCAGAATATCCAGAAGACAAGATCAGGTATTATTCAAAAGTGCTGGAAATCGATTCAAAGGATAAACTGACATGGAATGATCGAGCAATGGCCCTAGTATGGACTAACAAGGGTATTGCTCATTGTGACCTGGGAGAATATGTGGACGCAATAGCTTGTTTTGAAAAAGCATTGGAGCTTGATGATACTAATCCTCATATATATTATAACAAAGGAGTAACCAATTCAGAACTTCAGCAGTATGAATTAGCTGCTGAATGCTTTGACATGACTCTTCAGATCGATCCAGATTATGATCATGCCAGGATCAATAAAGGCATGATGCTTGATATTCTCGGTGATCCTGAATCTGCGATCGAATGCTTTGAGAATATTAATATCGACGTTGGGTTGGATGAGAAACGAGCCATAGTGCTAAACCAAAAAGGGATATCCTATTTACATCTTGGATGCTATGAAGATGCAGTCAGTTGCTTTGCTAAAGCCCTGAATATCGATCCTGAGTACAGGGATGCAAAAAATAACATGGAAATATCAATGGATAAATTGAGCGGTGAATAAGTCCTTTGTTCTGCGTTCATATTTTCCACACTGGTTCTGACTATATTTAATGATCAGGGAAAGATCTGACTATTTATTCTGACCCGGGTAAATGATGATATGTTAAACTCAACAGTATCCTTTAACAATGATGATTCATATTACAATCAATTAACCACCATCTCGATGCGACCAGAGGAAGGGATCTAACATATTCAATGAACTGAAAAATTCCATCAGACGTTGGGTTCTGCCCATTGCAGCAATGATCCCCCTTTCTCCAAACGCTCTGACTGTCATGGGCCTTGTCGTAAGCCTTCTGGCTGCTCTGATGTTCGCATGGGGAGAGATCGTCTTTGGTGGATTACTGATCATGTTAAGTGGCATATTTGATATACTGGATGGTGCCGTTGCCAGGGCATCCGGTGCTACAACTGCTTTTGGGGGTGTATTGGATTCTGTGTGTGATCGGTATGCTGATGTATTGATCTTTACCGGGATCATGTATGGGTCCATTCAGGGCAGCATTGTGCCGGTCACACTTTTTGAGATCCCTGTCTGGTTGTGGTGTATGACAGCGGTGATTGGATCATATCTTGTAAGCTACATCAGAGCACGTGCTGAAGCAGCAGGTTCTGGACCTCTCAATGTTGGCATTGCAGAGCGATCGGAGCGTATGATCGTGCTGATGATCGGTGCGTTCACTGGATATATTGCACATGCTATCGTGATAGTGGCCATATTTACGCATATAACGATCATACAGCGGATCATGTCTGCAAAAGGAGCATTAGAATAGAGAGCAGAGCGATATTTTATAATATTTGATCGCCATGTAACAGCAAATAGTAACATTAGGGTATTACAAGAGGACTGAAAACATGCATTATTGCGCAGAAGTGACGATCGAACTTAAGTCTGGCATGCTGGATCCTGAAGGCACGACCATCAAAAGAGCATTGGGACATCTTGGATATCAGACCGTGAATGTCAGTACAGCGAAAAAGTATCTGATCGAAGTTGATGAAGAATCCAGAGACATAGCAGAACAAAAGGTTGATGAGATGTGCCAAAAGCTCATTGCGAACCCAATTATCCACAATTATACTATTGAACTGAGGGAAACCCAATGACAATAGCCATCATACAGTTCGGTGGGAGCAACTGTGACCTTGATGTGTTGCATGTGCTGCAGGATGTCCTGAATGTGGACGCTGAACTTGTATGGTACAAGGACGATAACCTCGATCATTACGATGGTGCGGTCATCCCTGGTGGATTCTCATATGGTGACTATCTGAGATCCGGTGTCATAGCATCCAGAACTCCTATTATGGATTCGATCAAACGAATGGCAGATTCCAAAAAACCCATAATGGGTATCTGCAACGGATTCCAGATCCTCACTGAATCCGGATTGCTGGATGGTGCTCTCACTACCAACGAATATCCAAAGTTCAAATGCGAGTGGAGCTATCTGAGGGTCGAGACCACAGACACACCGTTCACATCAGGGTTCAAGAAGGGTGAGGTGATACGGGTCCCTATAGCACATAAAGATGGTAATTTTTACTCCGATGAACCAACCCTCACAAAACTTGATGATAACCAGCAGGTAGTCTTTAGGTATGTGGATGAGAACGGCCAGGTTACGGATGAGGCAAATCCCAATGGTTCGCATGAAAACATCGCAGGGATCGTGAACGATAAAAAGAATGTGATGGGCCTTATGCCTCATCCTGAAAGAGCATCAGAATCAATACTGGGATCAAATGATGGGCTTAGGATGTTCCAGTCCATGATCGATCATATCTCAAAATGATCATTCTTCTGCGGCTTTCAGCGCATTTATAGCAGTTTTCCAGGAGTGCCTGACAAAATCCGGAAAATGATCGTGTTCCTTTACCCATTTTGCAAGGAAATCCTTAGTTTTTGGGTCGGATGGATATCCGCTTCCAAAATCAACACCCTCTTCTTTTTTTAGTTCCTCGATCAATTCATCGCGCCTGACCTTTGCCAGGATAGATGCAGCCGATACAACCGAATATTTGTCATCAGCTTTGTGTTCGGACACGATTTCGAGACTATGTTCCGGATACTTTTTTGAATATTCGCTCAGCAATCGTTTACCGAACCTTTTGGCATTGATATCTGCTGCATCAACAAAGGCCCGGTCGGGTGTTAGTTCCTCAAGGACCCGCGTAAAACCGATTACCATTATATCGTTCATGCTCATGATATTTCGAAGTTCATCGATCTGCAACGGGCTCACCTCAAAGACAAAGTGATCATCAGCATATTTTTTAATCTGGGATGCGAATTGTCTCCTTTTCTTTGGGGACAGTCTTTTTGAGTCTACAACTCCCAGATTCTTTAGGACATAGACCCTTGACTCATCGATACTGACCCCTGCAATACACATCGGACCGATCACCGGTCCCTTTCCTGCTTCGTCGATCCCAACAACCTTCATCTTGTCCTCGTGCCTTAAATGAACAATGTGAATATCATATATCCAATGGTGACCATAATCAAAGAATGTTTGAGTCCGGCCATTACACTTCCCTCTCCCATAGCACCTACCATGAGCCCCGAACTCAGTCCCTGAATGATGGAAGCATGTTTGAAGAGCTGGATATAGCTCTCAAGATCAAAGCTTGAGAGGAAACCACCCTGCGCCCCGGAAGCTGCCATCTTTTCTCCCGCTGCAGCCATCTCTGTAAGGAATGTGGTCGATATCACGTAGATCACACCGACAAATACCAGGAAGGAAATATAGATGATCACGATATAGATCATCATATTCACTGATCGCTCACGTTTCATATCCTGTTCAGTAGCCGCATCGCGTGCGGCAACAAGAAGCACTTCTCCAATATCGCCGCTTGACTCGTTCGCCTTTGTGATAAGAGTGAACGATCTGGCCACAACCTGGGTTCTCAGGCGGTTTGCAAATCTTACAAGTGCATCATTAACATCAATCCCCCAGGAAAGGTCCCTCCATATCTTCTTTACCTCTTTGCTCAGGGCTCCGGACTTGGATCTTGCGATCAATCGTATAGAATCACGCAGTGTCATGCCGGTTTCACTGGTACTGGAGAGTTTTTTCAGCAAATCAGGAATATTCTGTTCCATCCTTTTATGTTTTCTGGATTTGATCTCATAGAATATAGTGAGAGGGAGAACAGCAATGAATAAAGCCAGGACAAGATAGTCGTCCAGGAAACCTATTATCTGTGAGGAAGTATGAAGTGTTTGCATGTTCATCATAAAAGGAACAAGTATGACAAGGAATGCAAGAGGTATGGAGAAAACCAGTGATAGGAAGGGATTCTGGAACATTGGTTTGAGAGGGTTCTTCAGTGCTGCCTTTAGCACAAGCATCTTTCTTGATCTGATGAGACCTTCAAAATATTCTCTATTTCGAACTTTATCTTCTGTCTCATCGATCAGTTCACCATTCTCATCATAAACAGGATCCAGGTATTCAGGAACATCTGGGATATCATGCTCAAAGGCAGTTCGTGTAGGCAATAGTTTTGGTTCGCCGGTCTCACTGGGAGTGATGATACTGATCATGACAACGAACATCAAGGAACCCACTGGCAGAACTGCATAAATGATCGCATAGACCATGACCTCCGAACCAGACCCCATTACTATCATCATAACGCCCATGATGATCACAAACAGTGGGCCTGCAACAAACGCCGTGACGTATGATTCAGCAAGCAACGCAAGGGTTTCCAAAAACCCCTTCTGATCTACGATCGTCTTTTGCAGATAGTATTCGGATTTGTCCTGGAAATATCTTGAGATATCCCCACCACTATCGATGATCGTCAGAAGATTATACATAAGGTCCTGGAACCGATTGGATGGCGTGGTTTCACTTATGTTTGCAAGAGCAGTGCGCAGGTCATGTCCAAAATAATCCATGTCCCGTATGATCGAATCGATCTCCGTTGAGACCTCTCCATAGGTATCTTCCGAGTGGGCCAGTGATCGGAATACTTCTATTATGTTCATACCCCCTTTGCTCAATGCATACATGAATGTCACAGCATAAGGTAGCTGCATGTCGATATTGTTCTTTCGTTCTCCTGCCCGGAAAGCTGGATATAGCATGAAGAGTGTATAGGTGATACCTCCAAGGAACACTGCTAGGAATACCACGATAAGAACAGCAATGAATATCTCCTTGAAATCAAGTATCCATGCCATGGAGGAGCTGAATTGAAGTTTTGTGATATTCTCAGGTAAGCCTATTATACTTACAATGAAGTAAGATGCGAACAGACCCAGTATTCCACCGAACAAGCCACAAAAAATGGAATAGAAAATTGTATTCGAGATATACATTTCATAGGATGTTGGGATGCGTGCCTGCTTTAACTGACGTTTAAGCGACGAATATTTTTCTTCTCGTATTTTTATTCGATCCCCCAACAGCATGAATGGAATTCTCTTGGAAAGATTTAACAGGATACCTGAGTGTTCCTGGATCGAATTTCCTTTGGTAGAACTAGAATGTTTTCCCTGTTTTCTTATCTTTTTCCAGAGATCAGTAAGTTTTTCGTTCAATCTTGTTCTCTTCAGAGAGATAGTGTTAATAGATTCCGTAGAATCCTTATTTTCTGCTATTCTTATGGATTCGATATCATTTGTAATCTCTTTCTCAACCATATCTGGATGTTGCACTCTTTTTGAAGTGGTACCTCCTCCATCATCATCGGCTTTAGTACCAGAGACCCCTACATCCTCAGGGCCTATTCCAGACTTGGTGGTTTGCGTCAATCTATCACATCAGGAAGTTTACTCTATTAGATTAAGTTTCTTAAGGAGTTTTTCAGGGGTTGCCTGATAGGCATTGATGATCGTGGATATTTCTTTGAAATCAGTGACATTGTTGTTGATCATATACTCCAGTACCTGCTGCCGATGTTTTAGTTCTCTGTTGATGTCCTGTGGTCCCCACCCTCTACGCATACGTATGTCCACCAGTGCTTTCGATTCCCCTGTGCGGTGGAATGTATCGGTGTTTGAGTCCCAGACAAAGATATCGTTCGTTCGTATATTGCGTGTATTTGGGTCAATATCGATGATCTCCACAAGCTTAAGGTTACGTCGAACACGTTTACCGTGTGAATAGGTCTGTGCCTGGATACTCATTATATCCAGTGCCTGGATCATATTACGTGGGACGCTTATCGGTGGGTTCTCCAATCGGTGTATTGCTGAAGCTACTGAATCAGCGTGCATGGTAGAAAAAGTGGTGTGTCCTGTTGACATTGCCTGGAACAGTGTTAATGCTTCTTTACCTCGCACCTCACCCACAAGCAGGTATTCCGGACGCTGCCGAAGTGCTGCTTTTAACAGATCATACATATCAACTGCACCACGCTCATCGGCGGTGAATGTATCTCTGGTAACGCCCGGTATCCAGTTTTGATGTGGTAACTTAAGCTCCCGTGTGTCCTCAAGGCTGATGATCTTGGACATTTCCGGGATGAACAACGATACTGCGTTCAATGATGATGTTTTACCTGATGCGGTCCCTCCTGCATAGATCAGGCTCTTGTTGTTCTCGATACATAACCATAAGTAAGCCATTGATTCAGATGAGAAGGTACCCCATTTTATGAGTTCCACGGGGGTTATTGGTACCTCACTGAACTTACGGATGGTGAATGTACTTCCATGGGTAGTGACACTGGTGCCCAGTGTCATCTGTATCCTGGAGCCGTCCGGCATTGTGGCATCGACCAGTGGCTCAGCAATTGATATGTGTTTGCCACTTTTCTGTGCAAGCTGTATTATGAACGAATCCAGTTCATCTTCTCCAAAAATAATATTTGTGGCAATGTTCTGGTAGGTCTTGTGGTAAAGAAAAATGGGACTGTCATGGCCATTGCCTGAGATATCCTCGATAGAATTATCAAACATGAGGGGATCGATCTTCGTAAATCGCGCAAAATCACGTTTTATATAGTAGGATATCTTTTCAAGCATTAAAGATGTCACTTCAATAGTATAATCTTTGATGATGATACGAATATTTGAATCAAGGACTTCTTCCTTGTCATCATCTTCCCCTATATTCTTGACCAGCAGCACATTTCGAAGCCTGTCCTTTATTTCTGCCATGAACACATTTTCAAAATACGTAAGTTCGGGTTCAACAACGTGATATATGTAGTTATTGATCTCCGGATCATAAAGGATCACAACGAACGCATAGGGTTCATTGAGCCAGTACCGATCAATTTCCTCATAACCCTGAATACCATTGAATGTGGATAATGGTCCATGTACCTGCGGGTCATAGGGATCGATCTCTTCCTTTTCTTTCTCGATAAGTGCCTTTATCTTTTCAACAAAAGCAAATCTGGAAGGAGGTTTTTCATCCTCTGCGTCCTGCCGGGCAGCAGCCTTGTCTTTTGTGCTTTCATTTATTTCCTTTAATGTATCTTCTTCATTTGTTCCTTCCTCTTTCCCCGTACCTTCTTCCAGCGTTCCCTTTTCCAACACTTCATCTATCGGTATATCCTTCTTCTGGACCCTTTCTATTTCTTCTGTTTTTGATCCCGAACTGAGCAATATATCATTCTCAGTAGTTTCATGTGTATGGGGGGGCTGTGCACCCAAATCATTTTCTGTGTATCTTTCTCCAGATGTCCTTGGCCCGGGCGTAAGTATGCCGAGCTCACGATCAATTTTTTCTTCGGAGGCCCTTTTTTCAGCCATGTCAACCATGAAATCGGTCGACCTTTTTAAAGGGGTGAGTATAGCCTCATTTTTTTCAGATCCATTCGGGATATCATCTGACGGGACGGTCTCGGATTCACCAGTTGGTTTTCCTGTACCTTTTGGCTCAAATATCCGGGGCTTTAGTACATTGATCATCTCTCCTGCATCCGGCGAATCGGCAGGTCTATCGAGATCAGCTTCTTCTGCGGGTTCTTTTGCTGGTGATAGTTCAGGTTTATCATTCTGGTCATTGAACTGTTTGATTGGTCGATCATCTTTTGATCTTTCAGACATTTTTATCACCATTGGATAGTTGGAATAACAGCAAGAATAACAATTATTGAGATTAGATTATACTAATGATTATTATATGCATTGCTATTATAGTTATTGTTCCCCCTACTATTACAATGGCATCAGGTATTTGTCTATTGCATAGGATATATCTTTTATATTACTAGATCATGATGAAAAACGTTAAATCTAACCTTACATATTGTCTATCCAATTACCACCAAATAACGAAGACCGCAACTACTGGAGACACTCTTTATGCCCATAATAACTTTGCAGTACACTGACCTCGAACAACTGACGCAGGCTGAGAAAGATGATATCATCGAGCGTGTGCCTATGATAGGAGCCGATATCGAGCGTATAGAGGACGAGTCAATTGATATCGAGTTCTTCCCTGATCGCCCGGACCTTTACAGTGTTGAGGGCGTAGCACGGGCCATGAGAGGTTTTATGAACATCAAAACCGGACTTCGGAAGTACGATGTTGGAAGTTCTGGAATAGATATCGAGACGGATGACAAAATAAAGGATATTCGTCCGATCATTGCTTGTGCGGTTGTCAGGGGTATCCGGTTCAATTCAAGTTCTATCAAGTCACTGATGGACCTGCAGGAGTCTCTACATTGGGGACTTGGTCGCGACCGCAAGAAGGTATCCATCGGAGTGCACGATCTGTTGAACGTCGAACCCCCTTTCCGATACATTGCGGTGAATCCGGATTTCAAGTTCACTCCTCTGGATTTCACAGAACCGATAACCATGGGCCAGATTCTTGAACAGCATCCAAAGGGTGTGAAGTTTGCGTCCATCCTTGAAGGTATGGATAAATATCCATTGATCATTGATTCCAATGACAATGTACTCTCATTTCCACCTATTATCAACGGTACGCTAACAAGGGTCGAGGAGAGTACCACTGATCTTCTTATCGAAGTTACGGGCCTTAGTGCCGGGGTAGATACAGCTCTCAATATCGTGGTTACATCACTTGCCGAAAGAGGCGGTGTTGTTGAGTCCATTAAAGTTATCAGTCCTGACGGTTCCGAAAAAGTGACACCTAACCTATCCCCTTCCATACGTGAACTGCCCATTGATGAGGTGGAGGCATTGATCGGGATCGCAATCCCGGCAAGCGAAATATGCACTCAGCTTGAACGCATGGGATTTGGTGCAAAACCTCTTGATGATGGCAAGACCATTGAGGTTCTTGTCCCTTCCTACCGTGCCGACATTCTGCATGACTATGACCTCATTGAAGATATTGCCGTCGGATATGGATATCACAACATCGCTCCAAAATTTCCTAAGAATGCTACCGTCGGAAAGGCACATCCTATATCATTGACCCGAACGGATATGCGTGAGATCATGGTCGGACTTGGCTATTATGAAGTAATGCCTTTCACACTCACAAGCCAGCGAGTGCATCTTGACTGGATGAGACGTGAGAGAACCGATGATATTACCGATGTCCTTCATCCAATAAGTGAGGACCAGACAATGGTCCGTCCAACGATCCTTCCAAACCTGGTCGAAGTTCTTTCCCTGAACCAACATCATGAACTCCCACAGCGTATCTTTGAGGTCGGTGAAGTAGTGATCAACGGCAAAAATCACCTGCATATGGCTGCTGTGTCCATACACCCACAGGCGAACTTCACCGAGATCCGGGAACTGGTGGACGCCGTGATGCGCGAGAGGAAGGTCGATTACGAGGTCGCTGAATCCGAGGACCCTGCCTTTTTGGATGGACGCCGGGCCGACATTGTCGGGGACGGCGAGATAGCAGGTGTGATGGGTGAGTTACATCCCGAAGTAATCACTAATTTTGGCCTTGGCCAACCGGTCGTGGGTTTTGAGATAGCACTTT
>JAYEHR010000012.1:0-6055 GCA_034659615.1 Methanobacteriota archaeon
AGGAATGCAAGTAACCAGAGAAACTGCGCAGCCACGTCCTCGCATTTCATCGTTCAGGAACCGTATCAGTGATACCTCACTGACCATCAGCGAACGTCTGGAGATGTTCCTGAAATATGAATACCCATGTGTGTGGTTCACCTCACAGGATATTCAGCAACAGTACGAGCGCATCTACGGGAATATCAAACTTAGCACCACCTCCACATACCTTTCTCGAATGTACCGCAGGAATATCCTTGTGCGCAGGGGAAATCGCACCCATCGCGAATACCACTATAATGGTGACGACACTAACGAGATCGCTGTGGTGGAACAAACTGGTATCACTGAAAAGCAAAGGATATGATCTGAATATTAATCCTGATTTTTTAATTTATGATGATCATTCATGCGACCTATACAGGATGCCGTAAGAATTGGATTCAGCCTGATCATTATCGGTTTTCTGATGGTCCTTGCAGGTACCGTCCTCCAGTTCATCCAGGGAGCAAATAATAAGCACTTCGGCGGCCTGGTGATGATCGGCCCCATACCGATAGCTTTCGGTTCATCCCCTGAGATCACATCCACCATGCTCGTGATCGGATTATTGTTCCTTGTTGTATACCTGCTAATGTGGAGGCGCGCCCGATGATCGGATTGTACCTCATAATGGCAGGAATAGGACTGATCGTTGTTGGTTTCTTGGTTGTTACAATTGGATCGATCGATGGTCCGGGGCACCGGGCAGGAGATCATGCTGACAACAATAGAACATATACCCAGTTTCTTGAAGAAAACTACTCCAAAAACACTATCGATCACCATGAACATGATATTGAAGGTAGAGGTATCAAAGGTGGAGGCGTGATAATGATAGGACCCATCCCCATTTTAATTGGAACCGATATCAAGAGCCTGGAGACCGTGATGATACTGGCTATTGTACTAATTCTATTATCCTTGCTATTCGTTAGATAACATGCAGTTGTTGTGAAGATGTTTACCTGTGAACGGGTGACGTAATTGGTGCATGACATACAGCAATGCCAGTCGACGTGATAATTATGTTTATACCTGTTCACAACCAATAAGTATACTATGCAACCCTTCAACCTGGTATCCGATTACGCACCAACAGGTGATCAACCGGCAGCGATCGATCGGTTGACCGAAGGTCTGAATAAAGGGTACAAGCACCAGACCCTGCTTGGCGTCACGGGCTCAGGGAAGACCTTCACAATGGCGAACGTTATACAGAACGTCCAGAAGCCAACACTGATCATCGCCCACAACAAGACACTGGCAGCCCAGCTGTTCACGGAGTTCAGGGAGTTCTTCCCAAACAATGCTGTGGAATACTTTGTCAGCTACTATGATTATTACCAACCGGAAGCATATCTGCCCACCACTGACACTTATATAGAAAAGGATTCGGATGTCAACGAGGAGATCGACAGGCTTCGCCTATCTGCCACGAAGTCCCTTATTGAGCGCAGGGATGTGATCGTGATCTCAAGCGTCTCCTGCATCTACAGCCTTGGCTCACCGCAGCAGTGGAGAGAGATGTCCATCCTGCTTGAGCCAGGGATGGAGATCGACAGGAGCTGGCTCTTTGGCAAACTCATTAATATACAGTACGAAAGAAATGATATTGCGTTCACACATGGTACCTTCCGCTCCCGTGGAGATACTATTGAGATATACCCCGCCCAGGAAAAACACGCGATACGTATTGAGCTCTTCGGGGATGAGATCGACAGGATCACCTATGTGGACCCGGTAACAGGAAAAGTGCTGGGTATAATAGCACAGGATGACAGTATTGCAATATATCCGGCAAAACACTTTGTGATGCCCCACGACCAACTTGAAGCCGCTCTGGGATCAATTGAAGAGGAGATGGATCATGAGGTTGCCAGACTCGAAGCAGACAACCTGATCCTTGAATCACAGAGGCTGCTGCAGCGTACCAGGTATGATATGGAAATGATACGAGAGATCGGGTACTGCAAGGGCATCGAGAACTATTCACGACATTTTGACGGCAGGAGCCCGGGAGAAGCACCCACCTCCCTGCTGGAGTTCTTTCCTGAGGATTACCTGACGATCATTGACGAATCCCATGTGACGATCCCTCAGGTCCGGGGAATGCACAATGGTGACCAGGCACGAAAGAAGGCTTTGATCGATTACGGGTTCCGCCTTCCCTCTGCCTATGACAACCGGCCCTTGCGATATGAGGAGTTTGATAAACGTATCAACCAGGCGATCTACGTCTCAGCCACACCTGCCGAATATGAACTGGACAGAAGCTCGGCAGTGGTGGAGCAGATCATCAGGCCCACAGGCCTCGTGGACCCGAAGGTGCTGGTGCGGCCAGCAGGGGATCAGGTCGATGACCTGATATCCGAGATCCACGATGTCACCCAACACGGATACCGGACCCTTGTGACCACCCTCACCAAACGAATGGCCGAGGACCTGACCGATTATCTTCTGGAGGTGGGGGTGCGTGTGAGATACATGCATTCGGACATCGAGACCCTTGAACGTGCAGAGATCGTACGCTCCCTGCGCAAAGGGAATTTTGATGTCCTGGTGGGTATTAACCTGTTACGGGAAGGGCTCGACATCCCCGAGGTGGCACTGGTCGCCATACTGGATGCTGATAAGGAAGGATTCCTGCGATCGGAACGATCCCTGATACAGACCGTCGGGCGGGCGTCCCGGAATGTGGAGGGGTATGCAATACTGTATGCTGACACTGTCACCGGCTCGATGGAGCGCGCTCTTAAGGAAACGGACCGACGACGCCAGATGCAGATCGAGTACAACCAGGAACACAACATCACTCCCCGGACGATACAGAAAACAATACAAAAAGAACTGGTAGAGGTAGAACCTAAAACGGGTGGAACGGCATCGGACGTGATGATGCTGGCCGAGGATATGCCCCGCCGGGAGGTAGCGGACATGATCATTGACCTCGAATCGGAGATGCAGGCAGCAGCCAGAGACCTGGAATTCGAAAGGGCGGCCGAATTCCGGGACAGGA
Source organism: Methanobacteriota archaeon (assembly GCA_034659615.1). Taxonomy (GTDB): domain Archaea; phylum Halobacteriota; class Methanosarcinia; order Methanosarcinales; family Methanosarcinaceae; genus JAIOTO01. The sequence continues at coordinate 3,041 of JAYEHR010000012.1, forward strand.
TCAGGGAACTGCGCAAAGCATATTCACCATGACCTCACTGTGACCGGAGAGCGCTCATTTGCAGGTTTGTGCGAAAGTCATGAAATGTATTGCTACCATGGAAATACTTCACTGCAATGGGGCTGCCGATGGGGGCGCAGGGCGAAAGGATTATATTTTAATGATACATGTAGGGGGGGTGCAATGCGCGTTGATGGTCTAGCGGTATGACTGTGGCCTTCCAAGCCACAAACCCGGGTTCGAATCCCGGTCGGCGCATCCCTTATTTTTCTATCTCTCGTCCTAACCTCTCGTCCTAACATTCCAATCACACGAAAAACTTGAACCGGTGGACCGATGGACAACATCCTTGAAGACATCATCCAACAGCTGAAGGAGATGTCAGACCCCAGCGCCATTGAAGGTATGCAGCGATACGGCATCACACCCGATCGGACGTACGGGATTTCCATCCCCAGCCTGAGAGCGATCGCAAAGAAGACCGGGCACGATCATGAGCTTGCCAAGAGCCTGTGGAACTCAGGCATCCGAGAGACACGCATTCTTGCCAGCATGATCGACGAGCCCGCCCAAGTCACCGGGAAGCAGATGGAACACTGGGTCCTTGATCTGGATTACTGGGAGATTTGCGACCAGTGCTGCATGAACCTGTTCCAGAAAATCCCGCATGCAACCCAAAAGGCGGTCGAATGGAGCCATCGCGAAGAAGAGTTCGTCAAACGCGCGGGCTTCGTCCTCATGGCCCGCCTGGCCGTGGCCGATAAGACCGCTCCCGATGAGCTGTTCGAAAGCTTCCTTCCCATAATCGAGCAAGAAGCCCCCGACACCAGGAACTATGTCAAAAAGGCCGTCAACTGGGCCCTGCGCCAGATCGGAAAACGCAATCTTCACCTGAATTCCAGAGCCCTCCGGACTGCGGAAACGATCAACAGCATGGACTCAAAGAGCGCCCACTGGATCGCATCCGATGCCATACGGAAACTGTCCGGCGAAAAGGTACAGGAACGACTGCAGAGAAGGGAATCACATTGATCCTGAAAGGCTGGGATGACAAAACCAGCGAGGACTGCGTAACATTAATATGTAAAGGCTCTATTGTACCATATCCATCCATTCTGCGGGGGTTGCCCAGCCAGGTCAAAGGCGCAGGGCTTAGGACTTTGTTAAAAGGGCTTCGCAATATCCGCAATGTTAATGTATGAAGATATCTATTTGTCAATTCTGTTTGCGAGGGTTGCCCAGCCAGGTCAAAGGCGATGGGCTTAGGACCCATTTTCGTAGGAATTCGTGTGTTCGAATCACACCCCTCGCACCAAATCTGTGGGATATATACAACGTGGAAAAAGTGTACGCTATTTTGCATCCATATTTAAAAAAACATTAAGATTATATAGGCACATATCATCCTCTTTTTAAGAATATAATTTTCGGGTGATAATATGTATTGCCATAATTGTGGTTCTGAAATAAAAGATGACGGTTTATTTTGTGCAGAATGTGGTGATGAAATACAGCAACCTGACAAAAATAGGGACACTACCTTGTCCAATTGTTAAATAACAGTTATTAGGTGACTTTATATGTCAAATATGCTAATGGAATTAAAAGGATTGGATGGACAACTTGAGCTCTATGAAGATAAAGTCATAATAAAAAGAAAAGGTTTATCCCCTAAACTGACACATGGTTTTTTCAAAGGGGATAAAACGATTTATTTAAACCAAATAACAGGAATCCAAATAAGAGACGGAGGGGCTCTGATTCGTAGCGGATATATACAATTTACATTACCAGGAGGGAATGAAAATACATATGGATTATTTGGAAAGGGTTTATCTGTAAAAGGTGGAGCTATGAATGATGAAAATACTGTTGTTTTTAATAAAAAAGATAACGATTTAGCTCACAAAATAAAATTAAAAATTGAAGAAATAAAAATGAATTCAAACCTATCCACATCCAATAATTCTAGAACAAACAATCCAGATGATATACGAAAATACAAACAGTTGTTGGATGATGGCATAATCACTCAGGAAGAATATGATAAAAAAAAATCAGAAATACTTGGATTATAATTTATTGAATACCAGTTAATTATACATCAAAATAAGCAAATTCCAAATCTGATACATATTAAATAAAATAATCTTTGGTAGATGAATGAAAAGACTTTGTTCATCCATCAAATCCAAAGACAGTACCGTCTTCAATAATCAAATCATTTAAGATTGTATCTTATTTCTTCTTTCCAATCTTGAATATCCTTTTTAAGTTGAACTGTGTCAACATTGTTCCGTTTTAGGGTTTCTTCATTTAGCATGATAAATTGTTCGAATTCATCAAGGTGGGTATATATCTTATTTGCATTGTTTTTGTAATTATCAATTGCAATTACTAGCTGGTCAGATGCATCACCTAGTTTCCCTGTGGCCTGTTCATAAGAAGTAGTACCTGTTGCATATGACCTAACATTAGCATAAGGCATTTTGCTAGAATCAAGGGCATCTTGGTATGCAGTATTGTAATTCGCCTCTTTTTCAATCCAATCATTAACACTAGTATTATATTTTTGAGAATCGTTATTGTAGATTTCGAGATATTTATTATATTCATTTATGGTACCACTATCGGATAATCCCACGCATCCATGACCAAACACCACTAACACTAATACAAATATTTCCAATATACTTCTTTGTTTAATCATTCTTCACTCCGAATTGATGCAAGCACACATTTGTACATGGTAGTGTCCCTATTTTGCTGTAAATTTACCTGTACCCATTCCTCATTACTTATCAAACAATAAATATCAATACCCATATCAATAACTAATGTGCTTTATTTTAACATCATATTTATATGTTTTTTTTATTTCCTTGAAAGATTGTAGAGAATTTTGATTTACATTCATATTCCAAACGTGAATACTTCACACTACAACAATTGCTCACAAAGCACAAAAACTCTTCTATTCCGAAGAATTTATACACATTTTCAGTCAAACTTTCA
>JAYEHR010000013.1:0-18709 GCA_034659615.1 Methanobacteriota archaeon
GTCATCCCCATTGCGATCTTGGCAGTGACCCTGGCTATCGGGTAACCTGTGGCCTTGGATGCCAGGGCTGACGAACGCGAAACACGTGGATTGACCTCCACGATCCGATATTCTCCATCCTTCACCGCGAACTGGATATTACATCCGCCTTCTATCCCAAAGGTACGTATGATCTTGATAGCTGCACTTCGCAGCATCTGATGGTCCTCATCGTTAAGTGTTTGGGAAGGGGTGACCACCATTGACTCTCCGGTATGCACACCCATGGGGTCGAGATTCTCCATGTTACAGATCACGATACAGGTGTCATTGGAATCACGCATCACCTCATATTCGAACTCCTTCCAACCCAGCACGCTTTCTTCTATCAGGACCTGATTGATACGACTGCGCAGAAGACCACGTTCTGTGATCTCAAGAAGTTCCTCCCGTGAATGAGCGATACCCCCACCCGCACCACCAAGAGTGTATGCAGGCCGTATGATAAGAGGGAGACCCAGTTCATCGATCACCTCCTCGGCTTCTTTGAGAGAGGACACCGCCTTGCTGCGGGGAACCTTTTCTCCAATATCTTCCATGGTCTGTTTGAAGAGCTCACGGTCCTCTGTGTTCGTGATCGCATCAAGAGGTGTACCCAGCAGGGTCACACCATACTTTTCAAAGACCCCCATCTCCGCAAGTTCACTCGTGAGATTCAGGCCGGTCTGTCCACCGATACCGGCAATGATACCATCCGGACGTTCCTTCTCTATGATCTTTGCAATGATCCTGGCTTCGAGAGGTTCAATATACACGGCATCCGCCATCTCGGGATCGGTCATGATGGTCGCAGGGTTCGAATTCACAAGTACGACCTCAAAGCCCTCTTCTCGTAAGGAGCGGCATGCCTGGCTTCCGGAAAAATCAAACTCCGCTGCCTGGCCGATCATGATAGGACCTGATCCTATCAGCATGATCTTTTTAATATCAGTTCGTTTTGGCATTATACGCGCCCTTCCATCATATTGAGAACCTTATCAAAGAAAATTCGCTCTGTATCCAGTGGACCCGGATGAGCCTCCGGATGATACTGCACACTGAAGATGTCCAGATCCCTGTGAGCAACGCCTTCTACGGTATCATCATTGGTATTGGTATGTGTGACATATAGGTCCGTATTTTCAAGAGATTCGCCATCAACAGCAAATCCATGGTTCTGCGACGTTATGTACACGATCGACGATGCAAGGTCCTTTACCGGTTGGTTTGCTCCATGATGTCCGAACTTGAGCTTATACGTGTCGGCACCCATTGCGATCGAGATCACCTGGTGACCAAGACAGATCCCGGCGATAGGCACACTGCCAGCGAACTCTTTTACCGCTGTGATCGCTTCTGTCGCATTCTGTGGATCGCCTGGTCCATTGGATAAAAAGAGAAGGTCCGGATCATATGACTGGATGATCGAGATGGATGTGGAAGCTGGGACGACGGTCACATCGATCCCACGTGCCAATAGGCTCGCAAGGATGTTTTTCTTTATACCAAGGTCAATAAGTACTACATGTTTCTTCTGTCCGGGAACACTGGCATCACTCTTTAGTTGATAGGGTTCCCTACAGGTGACCTTTGATATCAGGTCAATTTTTGATATCTCCGGCTGCTCGCGCGCGAGACGGACCGCTTCCTCCCCGTCATCACTACCGGTGATCAGGGCCGCACGCATGGAACCGTGTTCCCTGGTCTTAATGGTTAACATACGCGTATCCACTCCTGAGATACCGGGTTTGCCTTCATCCTCCATCAAACGATAGATCGTGCGCGCAGAGAGATGGTGAGAAGGATCATTGCATGTCTCCCTGACAACAAGACCTTCAGCCTTTACTCCATCCGACTGAAAACAGTCTCCACTGACACCGTAATTACCTATTGTCGGATATGTGAACATCAATATCTGACCTTTGTAGGACGGATCGGTCAGAGCCTCCTCATAACCGGTGTACTGAGTGGTAAAAACAAGTTCACCGCAAACGATACCTTTAGCACCGAAGCCCGTGCCTTTGAGAATTGTCCCATCTTCTAATCCTATTACCGCTTTCATCATCAGAACCTGCCAATACATGTCATGAATAGGCTATAAGTATTGCGATGGATAAATACTCTCTATAACATATATAATATAATATAGATTATTAATAATATGTATTATGCAGAATATGTATATTTATGGCATATAACAACGGAATTAGTAGTATTCATGGTATATTATCAAAGGGGGAGACAGTATCATTCTATAGATCGTTTGTTAAATGCAGCATCGCTTTGATCAGGACAGGGTCAAAAACAACACATGCAATCAGCCATTATAGCATTATATGCCTCTCACGAAACGTTTCACAAGGAAATATACAAGTACAATTGTACTGATCAAGATCCCTGCGATCGTTTTTATGGGGTTTTCCAGCGCATAACCGATAAGACCATTATCTGTACCAATTAAAGAACTGTCTTCCACAGTTTCATCTTGCGTAGTTACATCGATTGGAGAATCAGTATCGTTCAACCGCATAACCCAGATATTGTACTCATCGTTCTTGTTTGATACATACGCGATTCTTTTCCCATCCGGATTCCAGGAAGGACTCATCTGTACAGAAATATCAGTGGTCAACTGCAAAGAACCAGTGCCATCAGCATTCATGATCCATATATCAGAATTGTTGTCCCTGTTTGACATGAATGCGATCAAATACCCATTAGGACTAAAAGCAGGTTCATCATTAATGAATGGATCATCGGTAAGTTTCATCGGCTGCAGACCATCGACACCCACAATCCAGATATCACCTTCCAGGGAATAGACGATCTGTGAGCCATCCGGAGACCATGACGGGGAACTTTCATCTGCCTGTGCATCAGTGATCACTTCACTGGCAGAACCATCCGTGTCCATGATCCAGACATCATAATTTCCTGAGACCTTTGAGAGATACACAATGCTAGAACCATCAGGACTCACCGCAGGTGCACGTTTATCCGCATTTTCTGTTAGCTGTGATCTGTTTGTCCCATCCAGGTCGATCACGTGAATGCTAATGAACTTTGAGGAGAAGGGACCAACATTCTCGGACGCAAAATAGATCCTGCTGCCGTCCACATCAAAACACGGTTCCCCATCCCATACCATGCTGTCATATATTCGTCTCTGGTTGGAACCATCCCCGTCCATGATCCAGATGGCCTGGTCGGACGAATAAGCGATCATATCGCCATCCGGAGACCATGTCGGGGATTGCTGATTGATCCCCTCGGTCAACTGGACAGTATCTTCCAGTACCACAGATGCCTGCACACACGATATCAAAGATACACTGAGAAGTATACAGGTGATGGCGCATGTAACATACAGTCTGAGCGTGTTTTTTGACATAAGAACACCTCTAAAATATTATTTTCCCAGAAATTCAGTGATCTTTTCTTCTAATATATTACTCACCATCTTTCCATCGACCTTACCACGAAACTCCCTCATCACAACGCCCATCAAGGGTCCCACGGCACCAATTCCCTTTTGTGATATGAACTCCTGCCGATCTACAATAATGCTCTCAACAAAGCTCTCGATCTCAGAAGAGTCGGTCCCTGTAAAACCAAGTTGTGAGGCCGCATCCTCAACACCCAGAGACGGTTTCTTTGCAATAAGTCTCAAGATCTCTTCGATCCCTTCCTTTGCAACGTCACCTGCTGACAGGATGTCGAACAGTTCGATGAAGTGATGCTCATTGATCTTATTGACATCCACACTGTCTCGTTTGAGCTCAGGGATAAGACCTGTCAATGTCCTGACGATCAATGTGGCACTCACCACACTGTCATCATTAAACCTCGCGATCAATTGTTCGAAAAGAGGCAGATCCTGAGAATACACGATTCGCTCTGCCAGTTCCCTGTTCAGGTTATATTCCTCTGCAAAACGTTTTGCCTTTTCTGTAAGAAGTTCCGGAACAACGATCGAATCAACATATTCCGCAGATATCTCTATCTTGGAAACATCCGTTTCAGGATACATCCTGGACGCACCCGGCAGGGGTCGCATATAAGCAGTATTGCCATCAGGAAGAGCACGGCGCGTCTCTTCAGGTATGATCTCAAGAGTCTCCTGTGCTCGCACAAGCACGCTTTCCATAGCCCCATGCGCCCTCTTTTCCCTGTCAGCAACCATTACTACCGCATCCTCGATTGCAGCACCGACTGCCTCGCGCAGGGCATCGACCTCCACGGCAGTGATCCCATAATTTGGAAGCTCATCCGTATGGAAGATACCTCCCACGCCCGAAGTCTTTGCACGATCAGAGAACTCGGTACCAAGACGTCGCCCTGGCTGGACTTCCGTGCCAATATATCCTGCAAAGCCCGGAAGGCGGACTGCCAGGACCTTTCCTTTCTTCAATGCCCGCTTGATCACCTTGGATTCCGTATCCCTGAACACATCCGTCACATCGAAGATCTCATCATGGACACTTGCACCTTTATCCCGGAGCGCGTCCCGTATTTCCAGCAGATGCACCTGTCTCTCAGCTTCCCTCTCAACCATGGTCTCGATCATGTCCAGTGCCTGAACACCCTTGATCTCAACACGTGCACCAGCAGCGATCGATATGTTCACATCCTGGCGTATGGTTCCAAGACCACGCTTGACCTTACCTGTTGAGCGCAAAAGCATGCCGATGATCTTTGCCGTCTCCTTTGCATGGGATGGAGATATGATGTCAGGTGCCGTACCGATCTCAACCAGAGGTATGCCAAGACGATCCAGTGAATAAATGATGGAATCCCCCGCATCCTCGATCTTCTGGGCAGCTTCCTCTTCAAGACACAATACATCCACACCAACATTTCCCTCAGATGTCTCAATAGATCCATTCTTTGCAAGGAACGCGGTTCTCTGGAAACCAGAGGTATTGGAACCATCCACAACGATCTTGCGCATCACATGTAACTGTTCCACCGGTCTCATATTGAGCAACCTGGCAACGGACAGGCTGATATCCAGGGCCTCCTTGTTCAGTTCACGAGGCGGTTCCTCATCATACTCCACCAGGCAATTGGTATCATAGGCTTTGTACACGTACTTGCGATTGATCTTCGACTGCTCTAGGGCTGCACGGTCCACTTCCCCCATCTCACTTTCGGTTGGACGTAAGTAGCGGAAGAACTCAAAGTTCGACTCCTCGGTGTCCCGTATCTGCGTCGGACATCGGCAGAACAGTTTTTCCTTTGAGTCCAGTTGCTGATGGATTTCAAGGCCACATTTAAGGCCAAGTTCTCTGTAATCAAAATTTTTGCTCATGAGGATATCACCATAATTGTGTTGCGATCTGATCAACAGACAGGGGCTTTGAATGTATAAATTTATTGTATAAAGTTATTATTTAGACATATTATTTTGAGGTTCCCTGTTCCACTATCCTTGACCTCTTATCCTTCACTGCCCTGCGCACCACATCTGAAGGTTCGGTCACCAGCATTTTACGTAACTTTATACTTTTAAATACAGAACGTACCTCGTCAATATGTCCTGCTGCAGCTTCCATCAACGAGCTGTCAAATTCCGGGAACTGAATATCCATATGTTCCCTGGGACCTTCTTGTTTAACCTCAAGAGTGCGGGATAGGTCAGGATACGTCCTCTCTCCGGTCAGCATTGACCGGATACCCTCTTTCCACTGGTTTGCCCAGGGTGACTCCGGGATATGCGTATGGTTCACCTTTGTACGATCCACACGCATTACATCAACATGGCATGCGTTCACACAGGCACCACAGTAGGTGCAGAGATCCTCACGCATCGCTATCTTTTTGCCATCCTTCGGGACATACCACATGTGTGATGGGCAGACATTGAAACAACCATGGCACCCCTGCGGATCGCATTTATCGATATTGGCCTCTACGAGGAAGATCTCGCCATCAAACGGTTTTTTCAGATCCACAGCATCATAGGGACAGACAACATTGCACCATCCGCACAATGTACATTTCTTACTATCGATGATGACCTTTCCCTGTATCTCAGGAGCCTCGCCTCTTTTTTCCCCCCTGACCCTTATCGCATCCTCAGGGCAGATGTCCTGGCACAGTACACAGTAATCACACAGGTCCTCATCGATCATGACCTGCTCAAAGGGTATCGGATTGGTGGGACTTGTCTCCTTTTCAACTATTATGAACGCATCACAGAGATCTGCACATATCCCACAACGATTGCATTTATCATCATCGATCTCTATCTCGCCATCCACATTTTCCTTAAAGGGAGCAATGTCCTCTTTTTTTGGAAAGGTGAAATCTACTTTGATCGCATCCTCCGGACATGCAGCCTCACACAAACGGCAGGGGAGACATTTATCATTGAGGTCCACAGACGAATCAAAGGTCGGGAACATCCCTTCTTCAGGAAAGATGCCCTCGGAGTTCATTTTGAAAGCATTGACCGGACAGAAGTTCGCACACATCGAACAGAATGTACATTTATCCAGATCCATCATTACCGGCGGGGCATCCATTCCGGTTGCGATCTCATGCATGGGGCCAAGTTCAAGTGCCTGGGTCGGACAAATATCAATGCAAAGACCACATCCGGTGCATCGTTTGTAATCATAGTCGAGGATCTTTGTAGAAACCTCTGTCCTTTGCTTATAAAGAAAATGGGTACCCTCAATATCCATTTCTTTTGACACGGAGAGGGAGATCTCATCATGTTCGTCGCTCATTGGTGTATCTCCCGGAACTCAGAACCGATGGGACCTATTTCCCTCAGATCCTCAACAAGCTCCTTAATGATGCCTGCGAACCGTTCGCCTTCAGCCGCAGATATCCACTCGGTCCTGAGCCGACGCGGATCCATGCCTATATCCTCAAGGACACCTTTAAGTGTATCCAACCTCTGCTCAGCACTATAATTCCCAGTGACATAATGACATTCTCCCAGACGGCACCCTGCGACCAGTACCCCATCGGCACCACCTCGCAGTGCCTCAAGCACAAAGTCGGGATCGATACGCCCCACACACATCACGCGAATGATACGTACATTGGTCGGATACTGGATCCTGGAGATTCCTGCAAGGTCTGCACTGGCATAGCTACACCAGTTACACAAAAACGCCACGATAAGGGGAAACTCGTCCTTTACTTCGACAGCTGCCCTTACCTGTGCCAGGATCTGATTATCGGTATGACCACGCATGCAGATGGCATCACTGGGACATGCAGCACTGCAGCTTCCACAACCGCTACAGGAAATCTCATCCACGACTGCCTTTTTATCGACCATGGTTATCGTGCCGAAGTTGCAGACATCTGTGCAGATCCCACAACCTATGCACTTGGTCGGGTTGACATGGGCACTCAGGGGGTCGGTCCTGAGTTCTCCTTTATTCAAAAGCCGCATTACCCGTGAGGCTGCAGCGCCTCCTTGGGCGATGGATACCTGTATTTCCTTTGGACCTGACGCACAGCCAGCAATGAAGATCCCATTGATGTGTGCATCAACAGGACGCATCTTTGGGTGAGCTATGGAGAAGAAACGATCCGGGCGACGAGCCAGGTTCAGCATACGGGATATCTTTGCAGAATCCGGAGTTGCCTCCATTCCGGTCGAAAGCACGACCAGATCACATGTTTTCTCCCTTACCACACATTCAAGGGTATCCTCATACCGAAGGACGGGTTTTTTATCCGGTCCCATCTGGACCTCTGCCACCTTCCCACGGATGAAATCAACTCCCATGGACTGGGTCTTGGTATAATATTCTTCATACATCTCCCCACCTGCGCGTACATCAATATAATGGATCGTGATATCCGTATCAGGATACCTCTCCTTGATAAGCTGGGCGTTCTTCATGGCAGACATGCAACACACACGGGAACAATAGGGATTCCCAACAGACTCATCCCTGGAACCGACGCACTGTATGAAAGCCACACGGTCTGGGATTTCTCCACGTGATGGTACCATGACCTTTCCATGTGTGGGGCCGGATGCATTCAACATGCGCTCGAGCTCCATGTTCGTGATCACATCAGGATATCTGCCATAACCATATTCCTCCTTGCGAGAGGCATCAAAATGTTGATATCCTGTAGCCAGGACGATCGCACCCACATTGAAAGAGAATGGCTCTTCCTTCTGTAAATAATCAATAGCATCTGCAGGACATGCCTGTTCACAGAGTCCACAGCCAACGCAGAACTCAGGGTCAATATAAGGAACCTGCGGCACTGCCTGTGGGATTGGCATGTTGATCGCCTTTGTCTTGCCGATTCCCTGGTCAAAGGGATTGGGCATGTCTACCGGACACACTCCTGCGCACTCATCTATACATCCTTTGCATAGGTCTTCAGAGACATACCTTGGATGCTTTACCCCTTTTACAAGGAAGTTTCCTACCGATCCGGAAGCATCCAGGACCTCAGAATATGAAAAGAGATCGATGTTCGGATGGTTATATACCTCTGTCATTTTTGGGGCAAGCACGCACAGGGAGCAGTCATTGGTGGGAAACACTTCGTTTAGCAATGCCATCTTTCCCCCGATCGTGGATTCCTTCTCCACCATATAGACGTGGTATCCTGCATCCGCAAGGTTTAATGAAGCTTCTATGCCTGCAACGCCCCCTCCAATTACAAGGACATCCTTTGTAACCGTTATCGTCTTCATCTCCAGAGGGTCAAGGAGTTTCAATTTGGCCACACCCATCCTGACCAGATCGAATGCCTTCTGGGTTGCCATATGATGATCGTCCATGTGGACCCAGGAACACTGCTCGCGGATGTTCACGATCTCCAGAAGATAAGGATTCAGCCCGACCCTTTCAAGTACTTTCTTGAAGGTCATCTCATGAAGTTTTGGGGAACAGGCAGCAATAAGAACACGTTCCACTCCATGTTCCTTGATATCATCAGCGATCGCATCCTGACCGGCATCAGAACACATGAACTGAATGTCATTTGCAACTACGACATCGTCCAGTACTCCTGCCTTCTCACGCAGCATGTCAACATTTATGACATTTGCAATATTCAACCCACAGTGGCATATGTATATTCCTATCCTCATGCGGATGACTCCTTCTGGATAACTGATTTCTCTTTAAGAATGATATAGTTTTGGATTTTCAAATTTCACTGCACAGAAAATAGGAAACCATCAATACTACCAAACATCTAATAACAATAAAGAACATAGATGAAATATATCTATTAAAAGATGGTGTTCATATGGGGATACTCAACAAGGTTTTTGGAAGATCAAAAGAAAGCGATGAGCCGGAAATAGAGACGATCAATACAAACCTCTATAAGGTAAATACAGCTGCATTCGAACAGGAAGTGGTACAGTCTGATATGCCTGTAGTGGTCGATTGCTATACGAATAGTTGTCCTCCCTGCAAGAAGATGGGACCTATATTCGAGAAACTTGCTGGTGAATATGAAGGAAGGGTCAAGTTCGTCAAGGTAGACCTCGACAGATCCAAGGCGATAGGAAGGACCTATAAGGTTCGTGGAGTTCCAACACTGTTCATGTTCAAAGATGGAGTAGTACAGGAGAGTTTGATCGGACTCAACAAAGAGGATACAATAAAGGAAGCATTGGACGATCTTTTTGGGAATAAAAAGTGATAAAGTGACAGGTGAAGTAAATGGGTGAAATGGAAGAACTGGATAACGCAAAAAAGGATATGTATGCATGGACAGCGAGATATGCCGAAAAGGCCGGTTATGATCTCAATCCTGATGAGGGAATGCTGGATCTTGTGCTGGAGGGAATGGCAATGAACCATTTGAAACACGGCAAAAAGTACTGCCCATGCAGGATCGTTACCGGCGATGAAAAAGAGGACAAAAAGATCATATGTCCGTGTGTATACCACAAAGATGAGATCGAGACGAATGGATCCTGCCACTGTGAGCTGTTCTTTAAAAAGGGGCAATAACCTCCTCATATCAAGCAAGCATCAGTAGAACATACACTTTCTGAGGTGAATTTGTGACCGGTGTCATGGAGATATACCAGCTGCTCCCAAAAACGAATTGTAAAGAATGTGGACGATCCTCTTGTATGGCATTTGCCGCCGCGCTCCTCTCACGAGATGCGGTGGTGGATGATTGTCCTATCCTGAAAGAGGAAAAGTACAGGGATAACTACGAAAAATTGACACAACTGGTATCTCCTGTTGGGAATGCGTCCGAAACAGGAATGATCGTCCATGAAGAGCTATGTACCGGATGTGGCAACTGTGTGGTCGCCTGTCCTGTTAATGTGGCCGAGGACCCTTATGGGGCAGGAGCGGGAAAAACTCCTACGAACGATAAGGTGATCCTTCGTGTGGAGGATGGTATTGTGCGCATTTCGAATGTTGAGGACTGTCGCCGATTTGGTGAGAACAAGATATTGTGCAGTGGGTGCATCGTTACCTGTCCCACAAAGGCCATTGAATTTATCTAATAGTTACATTGTATCAGGTGACAACAACCATTGTGTGGTGATATCTGTGGATGAAAAGTACTACGTTTGTACAGGATGCGCACTTCTTTGTGATGATATCGAGATCGAATGTGATGGGAATAGGATATCCAGGGTGAACAGTGCATGCAGGAAAGGGGTCGCAAGGATGAAAGGATGCCAGGACCCCCTCATATGCAGTATCATTGATCAGGAGGCTGATATTGATGACGCTATCAAGGAATCCGCCGAAATTCTCAAGAATGCTGATAATCCTCTGATATTCGGTCTCGGGAACTCGACCATCGAAGCCCAGAAAAAGGCTATTGAACTGGCAAAAAAGGTTCATGCATACATCGATGACACGTCATCGTTCTGTCAGGGGCCTGTGGTCGAAGCAATATTGAACGAACGGATACGATCGTGCACGCTCGATGAGGTTCGACACCAGGCAGATGTGATCATCTACTGGGGCGCGGATCCTGCGAACTCACACCCCCGTCATCTTTCGAAATACTCCTATTTCCCACGTGGAAAAGAACGTCAGCGTGGTTGGGAAGAAGACCGTACAGCCATCGTCATTGACGTGAGACATTCAGATACAGCGGAGATATGCAAGGATCATTTCTACCAGATCCCGCCGCAGGCGGACAGGGAACTGATCGATGCGCTCACCATTGCTCTTTCAGGTAAGGTCCCCAAAGTATCCTTCGGGATGGGGTCCAAGAAGATCCTCGAACTTGCGAATATATTGAAAAAAGCACAGTTCGGCACCATATTTGTGGGACTTGGACTTGTCTATTCCCTTAACGACCTGGATCCTCTGGTCAAATTGATGGAAAAACTCAACGAAGTATCCAACTTCCATCTTGTGCCAATGGTAGGACAGTACAACATGAGAGGAGCTGACCAGACCATGTTCAATGAGACTGGATATATCAACCGCGTGCGTTTTGATACCGATCCCACTGGTGCGGACGTGATACGACATGGCCCGGAATGTTCTGCCATCGAACTGCTCAGGTCCGGAGAGGTCGATGCTGCACTGGTTATCGGTTCTGATCCCATGAGCAGTCTGCCACGTTCCATTGCAGAGCACCTGCTTCATATTCCAGTGATCAACATCGACCCATGCATGACCCAGACATCCCGGAATGCAACGGTCACGATACCGTGCGCATTGGGCGGCGTGGAGAGTGGTGGTAGTGCGATACGTATGGATGGGGTACAGGTCGAACTACCTACGATATTGAAGAGCGACAGACTTTCGGATATGGAGATATTTGATCGCATACTGGAGGTGCTATAATGGGATTTGGAAAATTCCTGAGCACGCCGGAATATGATGTAACGATCGTAACACACCGCGACATATTCCAGAATGCTGCACTTGAGAGTTCCAGATTCACAGAGGAATACGAGAAACTCTCGGCCGTTATCACAATTGACAGACAGGACATGGAGCGAATTGGGATAAAGGATAACGACACGGTCGTTGTCAGTAACAGTTCCGGAAAAGTTGTCGTCCTGGCACATGGATCCGGGTATGAGGAGCCACATCCGGGAATTGCTTATATGCTTAACAGTCCCTGGTCCAGTGCTCTGGTTTCCAACGAAACCGGAGGCAGCGGGGTTCCGGTATTTAAATCAATCAAAGCAGTGGTCTCAAAAGCAAAAGGCGAGCCTGTGACAACGTTCCGGCCCTGAGGACAGGCAATCCCGGATCCTCTTTACACTAGATCCCGCGGCTGCTTTTGTTCAGGAAGCACTGGCAGTGGCATGGTATTGACAAGGATCGGACTCGATACATCCTTCGCCCGCTCAAGGAGCAGTTCCTTGCCTTTCTGTGTTATCGCAAACAGAGGAACTGCTGTGCCCACCTGGGCCAGGGGTTTGAGCACGTCACGGACGTTCTGCGAAGCACATCCTGTGATAATATCCAAATATCTGGCGAGCTGTTCAGCATCATCCCTGCTGATCCCGGTTGTATGGGTACCGATGATCAAGAGGTCCAGATTATGCTCTGCCCCGATCTCACGAAGTTGTTTTGCAGTAGCTGGATCAATAACAGTAACTGCGATCCTGCGATATCCGATCGTACAGGCACGCAGCACACCACCCACAGGATCAATGCTCGCAGTAGATGGATCAAGGACAATGCCGCCCCTTTTCTCGATGCCATCAATGGTGGCGCAAATGGGTTCGGTCTCGATAAGACCGGATATCCTGGCACCCATTCCCTGCACCAGCGATGGATTGTTGGTGATCACAGTACCGGCTCCATCGCAAACGGTAACGGTGGTATCAATAAGATCACGTGAGAGGGCACTCATCATTATTTCGGATGCTCCGAACCCTACAAAGACACCCATATCCAGTTTTCGATCCTCGGTGAACATGCCAAAATCCTTTATACGAAATTCCATGTTCGCCCTGACAGCTTCAGGGGTGATTTCCTTGATGCCGCGCACCTTCTCAAAGATAGGACACCACCGAATCCGGGGTTCACCCACTTCAACAACTTTCCCGTCCTTGACGACTACCCGGGTCTTGCCCAGGATCTCCATTATATGTGGCATATACTAATGACCTCAGATAGCCTCACGTCGATCTATGACCCTCTGTGATTTGCCAGCCGTCCGGGGGATGGTTCCCCTTTCTACAAGATCGACACTGGTGCGGATGTTCAACACACTCTTGAGCTGGCTTTCCACATGTCGCTTTACAGTAGCAAGGTCTTTGAGATCTCCGGTGAATGCATTATCCTCAAGTTCCACCTTCACTGTGATCTCGTCAAGCCTGTTTCGGTTCCTGTCCAGCATGATCTGGAAATGATCGGTTATCTCAGGGATGCTGGACAGCACATCTTCGATCTGTGACGGGAACACATTGATCCCTCTTACGATAAGCATGTCATCACCCCTTCCGAGAACCCGGGAGATCCGGTCGGTGGTACGTCCGCATCCACATTCACTTTCCAGAAGGCGTGTGATATCACCGGTATGGTATCGTAAGATGGGAAAGGCTTCCTTTGTCAGGGATGTCAATACCAGTTCCCCCTTCTCGCCTTCAGCGACCTGTTCACCCTCGGGGTCCAGGACCTCGACCAGGTAATGGTCACTCCATATGTGCAACCCATCCTGCTCCTCGCACTCAAAAGCAACTCCGGGACCGATCATCTCAGACAGGCCATACGAATCATAGGCTTTTATATTAAAAGCGTTCTCCAGATCCTTCCTCGTGCTCGAGGACCAGGGCTCGCCACCAAAACATCCGACTCTCAACGACAGCTTATCCAGTATATCCAGCTCTCGGGCAGTTTCTGCAAGATAAAGAGCATAGGACGGCGTGCAGTGTAATGCGGTTGTTTTGAAATCCTGCATCATCTCCAGCTGCCTGGCAGTGTTGCCTGTGCCACTTGGAACTGTCATTGCACCGATCTTCTCTATCCCATAATGAAAGCCCAATCCGCCGGTGAACAGTCCATAGTTCACCGAGTTTTGCATCACATCCCCAGGCCCAATACCGACCATTGTCAGATTCCGGGCCATCATGTTCGCCCACATATCAATGTCGCCAGCAGTATACCCAACAACGGTAGGTTTTCCGCTCGTACCTGATGATGCGTGTATGCGGACAATGTCCTTATTCGGGACTGCAAAAAGATCAAAGGGATAATTGTCACGAAGATCCGATTTCCTGGTGAACGGGAGTTTGCCCACATCATCCAGTGAATGGATTTTATCGGGAGTAATGCTGAGTTCCTTGAACTTCTTTTGGTAGAACGAGACGTTATTATAAACATCTGCAGCCGTTTTCTTCAACCGTTCTAACTGTAATTTTCTCCGGTCATCATGGTCCATTGTTTCATATTTTGGCTGCCAGTACTTCATACGATAATCACCTTTTTTTATATGTGATAGGACTCAATCTTTAAATAACTATTTCTGCAAGAAAACACTCCGTTCGGTCGAATTAACTTGTAGATATTGGACTGTGTCCAAGGAGTCTGACATTGTCAGACTACCATGATGTACAAATTATTCATTCTCAAATATCTTCTTATTTCAAATGTGACCATGTCCTTTTTTGAAACCCAATGCCTTATATTTCCAGAATATGACTGTTTTTTGTGGCCACATGTCCAATATATGTCAACATTTCACTTACATTTATGAACACACATGACCCTTATTATGAACTCCAGCTACAATAATAACGATGAATGGTTCCGCTCGTTCGACGTGGAAGCCCTCCTCAAACCAATGTGGAAAGAGTTCATCTATGGCGGACACATCTTTGCAGTTGGAGCAGTCAGCGTTGCCTATATGTGCGCCATACTCTGCAGCATTCCTGTTACCATTGACTTCATGGTAGTGATCTACCTGATCTTCTACACGATATACCTTTATGATTACTGCCAGGGTGCAGACAAGGATACACTGACTAATTCCGAAAGAGCAACATATCTGAAAAATGGACACAAATCATCGCGGACTACGATCATCCTCTACGTATGCATCCTGGCCATCGGGGTGATCTATTCCATCTTTAGCGACATAACCAACATGTTGTATGGATTTTCCGTGCTTGTGATAGGACTTCTCTACCATTCTCATTTTAAAGTGCTGACAAAGAGGGTTCCTGCTTTCAAGAATGTATTTGTATCAGTTGTATGGGCATTATTGATACTATCCCCCTTCCTATACTATTCATATCCCATCACATCTACAGCACTGTTGCTGTCTGCATTCATCTTCCTGCGAATGGTCAGCATACAGGTATTTTTTGATATAAGGGATGTTGAAGGCGACAAAAAAGAAGGGCTCCTGACGATCCCTGTCATCCTTGGGGATAAAGATGTGCCACTATTAAAAGTCCTCAATGTTGCGACCACCCTGCTCCTGGTGTATGGTCTGTATTACAGTATCATTCCACCAATTGCAATAATGGCAGTATTCATGTTCTTCTACGCACATGACTACATCGGAAAGGCAAGGGCAAAGGAACAATCCTGCTTTATACTAGCTGCAGCTGAACCAATGCTCTGGATCGTATTGATACAATCGGGTGCATTCGTTGTTGCCGTGCTAAGAACATCCACGTTCCTCCTGTAATACCAAGGTTCATAGGATATATGGCATTTTCTTTTTAGTAAAAAACACTTATGAACTCATTTATCCAATATATGCACACAATTCTACAATATAGTGCCATACTGGTTATGTCTGTGGCCATACAAACAGACTAATTATATGGGATACACTGCGAGAGTAATTCGCGTCATTGCACTCCTTATTCTGTTCACACTTGCCACGGTATCCCTTGTTGTTGCAGGATGGGAACAGACAACTACCGAGATCGACTCAATCTATGAGGTCATCCCGGACGATGCAGTGATCCATGTATCAAAGGACATAACT
The DNA here is from genome assembly GCA_034659615.1 of Methanobacteriota archaeon. GTDB lineage: Archaea > Halobacteriota > Methanosarcinia > Methanosarcinales > Methanosarcinaceae > JAIOTO01. The sequence goes on from JAYEHR010000013.1 coordinate 15,913, forward strand.
TTTACGAATCTGGATAGCGATACCCGGTACTGGCAGGGCTATTACTCCGATATTAATCATAATGTCCCGGACGATGCAAAGAACATCCACGCATATGATAGTTCCGGGATCTTGGAATTTCACAGTACTGACAGTGATCATTATACTTTTGAATTCAGTGGAAAAGTGTGGTATGAGGATGTTTACACATTAAATGTAGAATATGATCTCGATGCAAGCAGCAACACTGCCACTTTCTATGTCAATGAACCTGAGAATACCGACATCAGTATTGTAGTGCCTCAAGGATACGAGACTTACATTGGCACTGACACCTACACTACCGAAGAGATGCCAGAAAAAACGATATTCGAACTTGAAAGCAGGTCCGATCAACGAACAACATTCCTTGTCGATGCCGTACGACATACGGAAATGAACACCATAAGTGATATCGTACAACTCGAGAACCGGGATGTGAAAGTAACGATCGAGTTCTGGGACGGTGAAGAGGAATGGGCAAACGGGATGCTTGACGTCGCTGTTGAAAGCCTTCCGGTCCTCGAAAATGTGTGGGGCTTCCCATACCCGGTTAACTACAATATCACGATCATCCAGACATCGCTGTCTGATACGAACGGCTATGGTGGATCCAATAACTGGAGCAACGGAATTTCGATGCTGCACACATCCGGATACCCGATATTGATCCACGAACTTGCACACTACTGGACGCAGGCCTGTAATTTCGAACAACTGTGGATGGATGAGGGATATGCGGATCTCTATGCCTATATCGTCCTCAACCAGACCCACCCCCAGGATGGGGAAGACCGAAAGGACAGGTTCTTTGAGATATATGAGACCCTGAAACCCACACAGGATATTGTCCTTTCGGATTGGTCGACACCGGGTGAATTTACTGAACTGAACTCGGACCAGATCCAATATGGATACAAGAAATCCTTTGCTCTTACCTATACGATCTATGATGAGATCGGACTGGAGAATATGAGAACGGCCAATACACAATTCCTGGGATATGTTGATATTGATAGTGCTGAGCACCGTGATATAATCGAATCCGTTTCAGGAAAGGATCTGGATAGTATCTATGACGAGTTTATCTGATAAGATACGTCATATTATCGAATAGATAGTTTATCCATATATTATCGTTCATAATAACACATCCTTCTGATAGCATAAGAAAAAGTTATAACCGTTCAGGATAATTCTATCACAATGATGTGGGGATCGGGCAGATCGAAAAATAACAGTATTATCATCTGATGGTTCCATTTTCTATAACGAGGAATTCTCATGGGTTTTATCGGTAATGTAAAAGCAAGGAAGCAGGAAAAAACTGCAGAAAGATGGTTCGAGATGGGGAATCGCACAAGGACCCCTGTGAAGAAGGTAAAGTATTACACCAATGCTCTTGAGATCAATCCGCAAAATGCCCTCGCTTGGAGGTATAAAGGCGATGCCCTCAATGAAATGGGAATATCTGAAGAAGCCGAGGATTGTTATGCAAAGGCTGCGCAGATCGAGGGCAGTGGAGATATGGGGTCTGGTGCGAGGTTTGGTGCGGCAGCTGGATTCCCGGAACCGGATCAAACAGGGCTTCCTGCCAGAGATGCCAATGAAATCGATGTAACCAATGAAGTCGATATAACAGATGAAATCGATGAATACAACGTGGATGTGACAGAGGAACAAAAGATTGTTTTTGAAGACCTCAACGAAGTCGAAGAAGCTGAATCCCTATCTCATTTAAATATGGAAATAGACCATGGATACAGCATTGACCCCTCTGTCAGAAGGGAAGTCTTCTCTGTACCTGAGACAAAAAGGAGTGCACCTGCCACAGCTTATAATATAAGAAAGGAATCTGATGTCAGGGACACGTCCACTCCAGCAACTCCAAAAGTCTCCGAGGAGGCAGGCGAAGATGTGATCAATAGGGGCGCCCCAAAATATGTCGTGGCCTCAAAAAGTGAGGAAAAGAACATGAGCCATTATTCTATCAATGAGTTCATAGAGAGCACTGGACAGAGAGATCTTGGACAGGGATCTTTCGAGCTGGAACGGGACCGACTGCTGGAGGTAAACCTCAGTGGCAGTGTATGGACCAAGATGGGGTCGATGGTCGCATATCTGGGTAATGTGAAGTTCAGTCGCGAAGGCATTCTTGAACATGGGTTGGGAAAACTGGTCAAAAAGAAAGTGACCGGCGAAGGTCTAACCCTGACAAAAGCAGAAGGGCAGGGAAAAGTGTATCTTGCGGATGCTGGAAAGAAGATATCCATCATCGATCTCAACAACCAGTCCATATATGTCAATGGGAACGATCTCCTGGCCTTTGAGGATACGGTCAAATGGGATATCAAGATGCTGAAGAAGATCGCAGGAATGCTTTCAGGAGGCTTGTTCAATGTTAAACTTGAAGGTGTCGGTATGGTAGCCATCACAACCCACTACGACCCCCTCACCCTGCGTGTAACACCCGACAATCCCGTATATACCGATCCGAATGCCACTGTCGCATGGTCCGGTAATCTCCAACCCGATCTTAAGACCGACATCTCCCTGAAAACATTTGTCGGACGCACCAGTGGTGAGAGTGTACAGATGAAGTTCGAGGGCGAAGGTTTTGTGGTGATACAACCGTATGAAGAGGTGGCTTATTCGCAAACCGTACCTTAATGATAGGGGATGGGATTGCAGATTATTTTGGTCAGATCGGCGTGGGGGGGCCCCGGGGGGCACCCCCCCGGTGGGGGTTTTAGTATATTATTATTACCGGGATGTTAAA
>JAYEHR010000013.1:18719-24729 GCA_034659615.1 Methanobacteriota archaeon
TTCGGGGATGGGTTTCCAGATTATTTTGGACAGATCGGGGTGTGGGCCACGAGTGGCACACACGCCTTGAGGGTGATGAATTACTTTAGTATTCCCGGATTGATACTTCATATTTCTATCACTACTCAACTGTTTTGGGGATGGGGTATATACTCAAAGCCTTTCTTTCAACGCTAAAAACTGTTCATTTAAGTCCATTAGATCTGGAAAAGCATCTGTAGGAGCTTGTTCCCAAACATCAGCCAGGACCGGGCCGTGTTGCTTCGTATATACATCATACATGAAATCAATGATTGGTTGATAGTTCTCTTCATTTCCTTCAGCAACAGCATCCAGATATGTATTCCTTTCTTCCAGGCCAAAGTAGAGAGTAGGATATCCATGTTTTTCAAGCACAAAGTTCATCAGTGCCCGGGATACCCTGCCATTGCCATCTACAAAAGGGTGAATTGAAACAAACTTCGTATGAATCAAAACTGCAAGTTCAAATGGGTGCATTTTTTCTTTATTCAAATTGTACCATCTGATCAGATCGGTCATCAGTTCGGGCACTTCAAAAGCGGGAGGGGGTTCGTGTCGGGCTTTTTCTATCAATACCTGTATCCTTCGATATGATCCAGGCGAATCAAGGATCCCCTACATTAGAACTTCATGAATTCGCTTGACAAATGCTTCGGTTATGTCGCCATTGTAAGATTGCAAAACCCTTCGAAGTGTTGTGAAATTTACAATTTCGTAAATTTCTCTTACAGACTTCCCGGCGGGAGTAACCCCATGTTCGATAAGTTCTCCAGCTTCGATATCTGTAATAGTATTTCCTTCAATTGCAGTAGTACCCGAAACATAACGGGTGTAAACGTTATCTTCGTACACTTTTGTCTCATCGGGATAATAGGTCTTGAACCTTTGGTAATCAAAGTGGAGCTTTTCAATATTTGAAACCTGAGCTTCATTCAGATAGTAGTGCTTTCTCTTTTTCCAATATTCATTATGCTTTGTTAACCTTGTATTAACAAGCTGAACCAATTTTTCAGAGAAAGCATTAATGTCAGTTTTTTCAAATCTACCAACATATAGGGATATGGGGAGATTTTTAGAGTTAACTTTCACTTTGTCTTTGATATAGAGGTATTTATTACCTTTGATCGTCTTTATTTCTAGTTTTGCCACGTTAAAGGTTAGGTGTGTTTTGATAGATAAATGTTTGTTTTTTGGGTTAACTTTTGATGTATCATAATCTGGCTATCCTCACCCCTTCGTGATGCACTCATACCGAACATCCGCCCGCGTGATACGCGGCACATCGCCCCACATGCCCATGTGTTTCCCCTGTATCACCAGAGCGCCGTTGATCATCTCGATCCCTGAAACAACCTCAAAGGCATTTTCCACACCATCATGCCCAACATCCGTTGCATTTGCCAGTGCCGTGGCGGCGGCATCCGCCAGGGAGACGTTATCGGAGAAGACGATGGCGGCATCTGCGGATCCAAAACTGATCGAAGGGCCCACGGTACCGGATGAAGTGCATACGCCACGGATCCTGGGGGATGGTTCAAGTACAAAACCCAGATCTCTGATGGGGGAGTTGCCAGCGTACACGCCCATTACAATGTCCCGGTCATTGATGAGGGCTATATCGCCGCCGTTATCGACCATGGCATGGGTGGCACCTGCATCCACCATTGCCTCCACTGCCAGGGACGAGAGCGTGCCGGCAACGGCGCTCATAGGGCCGATCCCCATAGCATTACCGGCTCTCACAAGGCGCTGTACCACCTCAGGGGTATCCTCTTCGCAGTCGTATGGCTCAAGGGTCGTTCTGAAATAGGGATCCCTGTGGATATAGGCCTCCAGCTGGGTGCGGTGCTCATGGATCGCTTCCTTTGCCACCTCGATGTGATCGTTCTCATCAGCGACAATGGTCACAATAGTCTCTTTTAGCTGGAAATGTTCCTTCATGGATCAATGCTCAAGTGTCAGGGCGTTGTGCGGGCACATCTTTATGCAGGTGCCGCACTGGATGCATTTATCCGTATCCATCTCAAGGTCCCAGTCCTGGGAGAATGAGAAGACCTTCACAGGGCACACTGAGATACATGCACCACATTCGACACATTCCTCCTCATCCCGGACGATCGGGTAATCCAGTACAAGGATCTTTGCTCCTCTGGATGTAAGAGCATTTTTGATAGCTTTAAAGTGATCTTTATCGATGTCTGCGATCACTTCTCCATGGATCGAATCGAAGTGTGCCTGGGATATGTTCAAAAGGGCACCTGTTTCAATGATCGATTCGGCAAGTATCGGGTTTGAGACGATATCTGCTGATATATTGATCTTGACCATCATGATCATCCTCTCCTTGCAAGCAATTTACTGATATCGTCGCTGGTAATAATACCTATCACACGCCTGTTGCCATTGATAACCGGAATAGCAGAAACACTGTTCCTGTCAAGGGTGCGAGCCGCAACTTCCACCGGATCGTTCGGATGTGCTGTCATAACTTTTTTTGTCATGATATCTTTGACAAGATTATGTTCGTCCCTGGCCACTGCCTTGGAGATATCCCATGCGGTCACTATCCCCACAAGTTCATTGTTCTCTGACACCACAGGCAGGTGATCAAATGCATTGTCCATGATCATCTTTGCAGCCTGATGAAAACTTGCGTTCTGATCAATGGTCACAACATTCTTCGACATAATATCATCAACAAGGGGACTGGTGCCCGTCTGCTTCATTGGATTGCAGATCGCTTGTGAAGGGAGGCGTTCTACAGGAGCCGTTACCAAGAACTCTCCCTTTTGTATCCAGTCCTTCAATTCCCCTGCGATCTTTCGTGCGGTCTTGAAACTGGACATCGAGGATGTGGGTACTTCTTTCCCATTCAGGTCGATCATTCCTGAGCGCAATTCACCATACGTCACCGTCCGTAGGGGAGGTCTGTTACGACTCGGGATCCCATAATCAAGGACATTCGTAACAATATCATCATCCGTCACAGCTGTGGACAGGGCAACCTGCTCATTGATCACCGGGATGGGGATGCCCATTCCAACGTAGAGGGATGTACCGTAATTATGGAAGTTAGCTGCACGTATATATTTCGAGCTCATCTCTTTGAGATCACCTTTAAGCATCAGGGTCGCAAAATCGTTTTGCGGTGAGTGCTGGGTCCCTTCTCCTACAATATATCCCTGGGCACCACCGAGAAAGATCCTTGTTCCTGTGCCAATGGTCTGATAGGTGGGATCGTTGGAAAGAGGCGAAAGGACGCCAGCTCCTGAATATGTGACATTGCCATAGTTTGGGAGCAACGATCCCATGTAGGTATAGATGGTCCTGTTCGTACCATTGGTTGCAGCATTGTATTTCTGATAGGCATTGCGAGGGTTCAGCATGATCGCCTGGTTGAGATCATAGATATTGATGGTTGTATCCAGAACCTTGCGTGGATATGAGTCAGTCCCATAGGCTGTGGCATGAAGATCAACGGATCTGCCATGTACGAGATCCTCGATCACGTGTGCTCCGCCATAGTTCATACCTTCGGTCTCCGATAATTGGCCAGCACCGATGAATGCATCAACGGCAGCAACTCCGGAATAGGCCTCAACATTGTTCAGCCACACCTTACTTATTTTCATTGGAGGTTCAGAATGTCCGAAATTCAGCCACACACCTGAGGAACACATGGCTCCAAACGTTCCCGTTGTAACGACATCGACCTCCCTGGCCGCACCCTCTGCACCAAGTTCGGCCACTATGTCGACCATCTCCTCCGCAGTCACAACATTGACGCTACCGTCCTTTATCCTGTTGTTGATCTCATGAATTGATTTTTCGACCATCTAACCTACCTCTGAAATAACAACCAGTAATAATCCGCGATACATATATTACTTACGGTTATTTTTGATAGATTGGGTCTATCGTTAGTATAGAGCCTATCGTTAGCATCCAGTCTGCAAAATTCATGTACTCATGTAGATTGGCTGCAGGACGGATCTTCTTATCCGATCATTTTGGAAGACGGATATGAGCTGTGGTCCCGAATCCTTCCAGGCTCTTTATCCATATACTGCCATTATGGACATCAATGATCCTCTTACAGATATGTAGCCCCAGACCAGTTCCCCCATAGAGTCTTGTTGTAGAGCCATCCACCTGCCGGAACATATCAAAGATCTTCGGAAGTTCGTGCTGGGGAATCCCGATACCATTATCTTTTATGCGTATATGCACGTCATTTGCTTCTTCCCTGACAGATATCTTTATGGTTCCTGGCGAAGACATGAACTTTATTGCATTATCCAGAATACTTATGAAAGCAGATTCCAGCCTCTCAGCATCACCATGTATCACAGGAAGATCATCCGGTATGTTCTGTTCGAACTCGATGTTCTCGACCGATACATGCATGGAGATCTGCTTAACAGCATCAACAAGGATGGTTTTCAGATCCAACGGCCCGAAATTATACTCATATGCCCCCTCTTTATCCATGCTCATATATAGCAGGGAATCGATAAGGTTCTTGAGCTTTTGCGCATTTCTCACAACAGCAGAGTTTGCAGTCTTTTGCTGTTCATTGAGTTCTCCGAACCTGCCTTCGTCCAGCAGTTCACTGAATCCCTTGATCGATATCAGGGGTGTTTTGAGTTCATGGCTCAGGTTTGCCAGGAATTCACTTTTAAGCTTGTCAAGCGACTTGAGATCATCATAGGCACTCTGTATCTTCTCGAACAGTTGTGCGTTCTGTATCGCTATGCCGATGTGTTTTCCAACATGCTCAAGTACCTGAAGACTCTTTTCACCGACCTCATGATCAAGTGGTATCGTTAGCTGGATATAGCCCATCATCTGTTCTTTGGAATAAAGGTTGAATACCAGATTTTTCCTTGTTACCAACTTGCCATCTGATATATCCGTTTCTTCGCCCACTATCGGTGATGTTGATGCACCGACCATGTTTCTGGACATGTCCTCGGTAGCAGAGTAATGGACCTTCTCCACATATCGCCCAGGAGGTCCGATGTATGCTCTCAGAACAGCTTCACGTGCATCATGGTCTATGAGATATATGCCCCCTGCACTTATGTTGAGCACATCCCCCACTTCCATGAGGACCTCGTCCAGCAGATCATCAACTTCAAGAGATTCTGATGCAAGGGTCGAAGCTGAATAAAGGATAGCGATATCACGTTCTTTTTCCATCGCGGCCTGTTCTGCAAATTTACGCTCTGTTATATTTAGGATGATGCCATGATACTGTTCCCCCTCCTTACCCGAATGGACCAGTGTGGTTTCATAGACCCACCGTATCTCATTGGATGCTGTCAGGATCCGGTATTCACAATCATACTGTGTATTTTTTTTCTCAAGGAATTCTGCAAAAGTCGATCTTACATGTTCCCTATCGTCAGGGTAGATCATGTCCTCATAATCGAATTTTTCAGACATGAGATCATCAGAGGAATAACCAAACTGTGAAATGTTCTCTGATACGAATTCCACAGGCCATCCATTCTGAGCCTTCCAGAAAAAGACAATGGCTGGGCTACGATTAATGACCGTTTCCAGTTTAGTCACCATTTCGCTAGCATTTTCTAGCTCTAAGATGTGGGATCGAAGTTCTGCTTTAAGGTCCGTGCATCCAGAGATGTTCTTCAGTTGATCAGGGTCATTAACCATCAGAGCCCTTCCCGTATAATATATTGTAGAGTGGTAAGTACATCATTATGAGGTCATTATATATATAACTTCTTTTGAATCTCATTATTTTATTTGAGATTATCAAATTAGCTCATAAATCCTCCTATTCTAGTTTGATAACATCTTCATTAAAAAAATCTACCAAACAAATTGCTACCTTCAACGAGACCGTCGGGAAAGCTTTGATATACAACCACTACATCCATCTAACACAAGAATATACCGCTCTGACCGCAATTCAGACCTGAATTCTTCCGATCAGACGAATTTTTGCACTAGATCTACCGAT
>JAYEHR010000014.1:0-5961 GCA_034659615.1 Methanobacteriota archaeon
GTAATACAACATTCACTCCGAATACAACATTAACAGGTCTTGCCGATGGATCACATACCGTTATAGTATATGCTACTGATCTACTAGGTAATCTTGGTTCTGGATTAGTGACGTTCGATGTTGATACGAATGTACCAACGGTTACGGATATTTCATCGAATACTTCTAACGGAATATACCATTTAGGTGATGTGATCAACGTCATGGTCACCTTTAACGAGAGTGTGTATGTTACAGGAACCCCACAACTCATACTTGAAACAGGTTCCACTGACAGGACCGTGGATTACTCGTCAGGTTCAGGCAGTGCCACTCTGGTCTTCGCATACATGATTCAGTCTGGTGACACATCATCGGATCTGGATTACACTGCTATTGGTGCATTGAGCGGTAATATCAAGGATAATGCAGGTAACGATGCCGTATTGACATTACCATCACCCGGCGCAACACATTCACTGGGAGATAACAGGGATATTGTGATCGATGGCATAATCCCAACGGTCACTGATGTATCATCGACAACTTCTGATGGAACGTACCGTGCGGGCGATGTGATCAACATCACGGTCACCTTTAATGAGAATGTGTATGTCACAGGTATGTCGCAACTCATACTTGAGACTGGGTTCACTGACTGGGCCGTGGATTACTCGTCAGGTTCAGGTAGTCCTACTCTGGTCTTCACGCACACTATCCAATCCGGTGACACATCATTTGATCTGGATTACACTGCTACCGATTCATTGAGTGGCACTATCAAGGATAATGCAGGTAACGATGCCGTGTTAACATTGCCATCGCCCGGTGCAACACATTCACTGGGAGATAACAGGGATATTGTGATCGATACCAACGCACCCACGATCACTGTTAATGGACCGGCATACAGCCACACTTATGCTACCGATAAAGTCCCTCTGAGCGTAGTTGCAGATGAAAATGTGGATACATGGTGGTACAGTATCAACGGATCTCAAAATGTGACCTTCGCGAACAATACGCCAAGTGTTGATACAATCCTTCCGATTTTGCCTGACGGTGCACATGACATTATTGTCTATGCCAACGACAGCGCAGGCAATGAGAATGCATCCACACTGATCAATTTCAATATTGATACAACCCCCCCGGCAAATGTGACTAACCTCACCCAATCAAATAAAGACTACACGTGGATCTACTGGACTTGGAATAATCCGGTAGACTCTGACTTCGATCATGCAATGATCTACTTTGATGGTGTATTCCAGACAAACACCTCATCCACTTATTACAATGCCACAGGTCTGTCTGATAATACAACTCATGAGATCAGTACCCGTACCGTGGATGTCATTGGTAATATCAACCAGGCATGGATCAATGATACGGCAACCACACGCAAGATCACAGATTACGAGTATCCAGAGATCCATAGTGTGACACTCGACCAATACAAGCCATACGTAGGGGACTCGATTCTTGTGACAGTCAATGCCACCGATAATATTGAAGTAGTAAGTGTCACTGCAGATGGGATTAATTTGGTGTTCAAAGGCAATGCCATCTGGAAAGGATCCATCATAGCACAGGAAGGGGTTCGCAGTGTTTATGTTGTGGCGAAAGATGCCGTAGGTAACCCTGCATCGGACAGTTCTGCGACCTATACAACCGTTTCATCTGATAATAGCGATGATGGAGGAAGCTCTGGCGGCGGCGGTGGAGCATCCATGACCAGTGGTGAGGACTATGATAATATCGAGTTCAAGGACGTTGAAATGCGATTTGCCGCAAAAGACGTTGAGATATATTACGATTTCACTCCAGAGGAGAACCCCATTGACTACATCAATTTGACAACGGACATAAATGTCGGGCAGGTCAAAGCGATCGTTGAGGTGCTCAAAGGCACCTCTACTATAGTGTCTGAACCTCCAGATGCAAGAGTCTACAAAAACATGAACATCTGGGTTGGAGATAATATGTTCAAGAACTATCTTGTATCTGCCAACATTGGATTTAAGGTAGAGAAATCCTGGATCACAGATAACCACGTCTCTGTGTACTCAATAAGGATGGCAACATATCGTGATAACCAGTGGTCCATCCTCACCACCCACAGAACCGGTGAGGATGAGGACTATATCTTCTACGAGATTGCCAGTCCAGACGAGGTATTCTCACCCTTTGCTATAATCGAATATACGGGAGAGGATGGTCAACCGCCATCTGCTCAATCTACCCCGTCGTTCCAGGAAGGAAGTTCCACATCCACAACTTCACCATCCACGTCTACAACCCAGGCATCCACTTCTGAAACATCGGCAACCGAAGAAGGCGAAGGAAGCGAATCTGCATCCACAGCTACCAACACATCCAGAATATGGATCATAATTGCAATATGCCTACTATCAGGAGCGTATTTTGCGATTACAAAGGATTATCATCTCTACCTGAAGGATATGGTCGCAGGAATTTCGGCAACCAAGAACAGTGCTGATAAATCCACAACATCCGAACAATATGTCGATAAGGACAGTACACTGGAAAAAGCAGAGCCAAAGCCTGTCGATCAGAAGGCAGATGGATCACCAACGTCGGGTACTGTGAATGAAGCTGATATGCGCAGCGCTCAGCAGACAGATGTAGACATGCAGGAAAAGCTAGATAAGTTGGAGAAAGCAGGTATCATTTCAAATATTGACGGAAAAGAAAAGAAGAAACATCGATAAAAGAACAGAAGATAATAGCAATGGTCTTAGGCAAACATAGATTGATGTGTGAAACAGCCATGTCTGTAGAGATCATTGACTTGCATTCTGGTCATAGATCATGTTCTCGATCCGGTTCCTGTCAGAAATATCATAGAATACGATCAGAACTCCGATAAGGGTGCCGAATTCGTTATTAATTGAGGAACCAATTATATCAACTGGTATCCTGGCATTGTTCTTGGTGACCAAAAAAGTCTCACTTTCCAGACCAAAGAACATCCCTTCCCGCATCACTTTTTCTACAGGATTTTCTACCTTGGTCCCACCCTCTTTGGTTTCGATCTTGAATATATTCTGAAGAGGTAGACCCAATACTTCCTCTTCATTCCAGCCTATCAGTGCCGCTGCGAATGGGTTGATGGATTTTATATTACCAGATTCATCGGTAGCGATCACTGCATCTGCTATACTGTTGAGGACAGCTTCGAGCCATTTTTTGCTCTCTTTTACCTTCCTGTCCATTTTGTACTTATAGAGAGCGATCTCAATATTGGTCCGCAGTTCAGATTCTTCAAAAGGCTTTAGGACATAACCGAACGGCTCGGTCAACTTTGCTCTCTGCATAATACTGTCATCAGCATAGGCAGTAATATACACGACCGGAATATCATAGCTTTGATGTATCTCCTGGGCAGCTTCCACACCATCCATGCCCTCTCTTAACATAATATCCATCAATACAAGGTCCGGCAAGTTATCTTCATCGGCTTTTAGCTTATCAAGGGCTTCCTTTCCACTGTAAGCAGGAACTATATCATAATCTAGCGATAAATAGGCACCTAACAATTCCACATTGTCTGGCTCGTCATCAACAACAAGTATCTTGATCCTATCATTTTCAGCCATATTAGCACCTAACTCAATAACAATAATTAAAGCTGGAATAACTGTAATATCATATTATTCTTTATTATTAAATAGACTTGTTGTCTATATATTTACATATCTACTCATCTATTTTCTCGTCATACAATTAGTTCCCCATCATAGTACCCATCATAGAATATATAAAGTTGTTTGTGACATGATCCGGCACATTGTGTAGAAGTTTACGATATGGATCGATCATCAACCCACAACATTAACGTCCTTGATCCTGATGGATGGTGTTACCATACCTCCAGCTTTCTTAACATCAGATCCTGCGCCTGTGACATTCCTGAGCATCTCAAATATATTCCCTGAGATCATGAGAGACTTTATTGGCTTATCGATCTGACCATCTTTTATCGTAAATGCATTTCTTGCCTCGACCGAAAAATCTCCCGAGATAGAGTTTGCAGTATGAGCGCCGATCACCATATTTACAAACACGCCCTCGTCGGTCTCAGAGATAATATCACTTGGTGGATACTCCACAATGAAGTTCCTGATCCCTACTGACGGATTGGAAACATATGAATTACGTACAGCATTCCCCGTGCTGTTGACGTTATCCTTTCCGGCCGTATAACTATCATACAGGTACGAATCAAGTACTCCATTCCCAACTACCGTTGTACGTTGCGAAGGTGTACCCTCATCATCGGATACCGATGTTTCGATACCGCCTGATAAGGTCCCATCATCCACGAATACCAGTTTGGGCACAGTGATGTCTTCGCCCAATTTTCCAACAAGGCTGGATCGCCCCTTCTGAACATTATCAGCATCAATGGACGGAAGGAAGGTGCTCTCAAGAATGTCCGAGAACGCAAACGGATGGAAGATCACGTTCGTCCTATGTGTCTCTATAGAAACACCATTTATCGATCTTAATGCCAGGTCCGCAGCATTTCTTCCTATTGCAGAGAAATCGATGTCAAGACTACGGGAGACACTATAATCGTAGGCTGTAGATATGTTATCTCCGGTAGTGATCACATCCACGAAACCGGATACTGCTGTACCTTGATCTTTGATCTCCACACCATTGGTATTTAGTATCAATTGTTTTCCAATAGAGCGTGAGAAGGATCCGGATGTTACAATGACATCAGGGATCGATGTCGCACCTTCGATCATCTGCTGAGTTAGATCTATACATTCACCAAGATCTATGTTATAGATCTGATCACTGAATACATTGGACACATCCGGATAATCCATATTCGATGGTAGTGATGACCAATCCGGATCGCTCTCCCTTACCCGAGCAGATGTCACTGCTGCTCTTACAACATCATCGATACGACTGGTAATGTTGGTACTGGCATAACCTATGGCTCCGTTGATCACAGTACGTATCCCTATGCCCTTTGACACAAGCTCCTTTGCACCCTCGATCGTATTTTTCCGGATGTTCGCACTTGTCAACCTGCTGCTTGAGAGATAGACCTCTGCTTCATCAGCACCATACTTCTCGGCAAGTTCCAGTGATTTGGTGGCCATATTATAAATGTCGGACATATCAGACACCTCCCACAAGTGCTTTTGAGATCGATATATGTGGTGAGCCATCCGAGACCGGAACAAGCTGCCCGCTCTTGCCACATCGACCAGAATGCATCTTGAGATCGTTACCCACCATCGTCACGTTCTTCAGTATCTCAAGGGTCTGGCCTGATAGGGACACATCCCGCAGCAATGCACCAATCTCACCATTTTCGATTATGTAGCCTTTTTCCGCATTGAACTGAAAAACGCCCTCTCCAGTATTAACCTGTCCTCCACGAGAGCCGATAAGGTACATCCCATTACCTATCTCTTCTAACATCTCTTCAAATTTTGCATTGCCATTATCGATATAGGTGTTACTCATCCTTACCACCGGCATCGAATATCCCTGTGCACGGCTGTGCCCAGCAACTCCTCCAAGATGTGCTGCCGTCTCCCTTGAATGCAGATATGAATTGAGAATGCCATCTTCTATGATCGTTGTCTTTCTAGCTATCACTCCTTCGCTGTCAAATGGGAAGTAACCATACTCATGTATCGTCGGATCATCGATGATATTGATCATTGGGGACGCTATTTTCTCTCCGATTTTATCTTCCAGAATAGAACTGCCCTCAAGTACAAGATCAGCTTCAGAAGCATGTCCCACTGCTTCATGTGCAAATACTCCGGCTAGTTCCGGATCCAGCAACACTGGCAGGGTTCCTCCTTTTGGAGAACTTGCATCGAGAAGTTCTACAGCTGTGTTCCCGGCAGATTCCGCCAGCTCGAATGCATCATGCTTATCGAATAGCTCATACCCACAGACGCCAAACCGGCTTTCTCTTCC
>JAYEHR010000015.1:0-24496 GCA_034659615.1 Methanobacteriota archaeon
CCAGCTAATGAAGGCTGACAAGAATGATCTCCCGGTGTCCGGATCGATCCCAAGCACAGGAAATTATAAATTATACCCTATAGAAAAATATGGAATGGACATCACTGCCTGATGGGATCAGGTTCCCGGGCTGTCCATACCCCGACCAGTGTATATTTCTTTTTCTCTATCTTGATCACAGGAGTTTTGTTCCCGCATAGTCTCCGGACTTACATTCGAAGACTTCCATGATCTTCATGATCATAAGTGCCTTTGCAGGATATTTGTCACCCTTTCCCTTTGCGATGGCATAAGCCTTTTCGTAATCTTCCCCACTTGTTTTGATCTTGATCTGACCCTTTATCTGGTAGCATCCTTTAACCTCAGGACCCCATATGAACATTGATGCCTGGGGATTCTCATCCAGGTTCTGACGGGTCTTCAGGAAATAATTATCGATGATCCATATGGTCTCATCATCGACTAGTTGACACATGCCAATGGGTATGACGTTGGGGACTCCATCCTTCGAGGCTGTTGCAAATGGGAATATCCGTACTTTGGAAAAAGCATCTTTCATTTCTTGCGTAAGTTTTGCCATATTATCACCTGTTAACGATAATTTACATTGATCTATCTACTAGAGGAATGTGATATGAGAGTATAATAATCTTTCTTTTTACAGTCTGAAATTTGCAAAATCATGTACCCGAGTTAATCTGGTCGTAGGGGGACTTTCTTTTCCTGATCATGTCCAGGAAATAATAATGCATGCGGCTGTCGCGGGTCAGTTCAGGATGAAATGCAATAGCAAGGACATTGTCCTGCTGTGCAGCAACGATCTTGTCATCGATCCTCGACAGGATCCTGACATCTTCGCCTGCTTCCACGATAGCAGGTGCACGGATGAATACAGCATTGTACGGCGAGTCCAGTACAGCGATATCCAGTGCTGTCTCGAAGGACTCATGCTGTCGTCCGAATGCGTTGCGATTGACTGTCACATTCATCAGGCCAAGCAGATGCTGATGTGTTCTTTTGACCTGGGCATTCCCTGCTTTTGCCAGTAGTATCATGCCCGCACATGTGCCCATGATGGGGATGCCCCGCTCACTGGCCTGCCTGAGCTCATCGGCGATCCCTTCCCGCACGAGCAATCGTCCGAGGGTGGTACTCTCGCCACCAGGCAAGACCACCGCATCACATTCAGGGACCAGTCCGCTGTGTTTGATCGTGATGATATCGGCACTATGTCCCTGCTCATCCAAGGCACGCTCCAGGGATTCGACATGTTCCGAAACGTCACCCTGTATGGCTATCACGCCAATACGCATCATCACACCACTAACAAAGAAGGTGCAGGGTTACCAGCCACGTGTCTGCAGGACCTGTTCCTCCGGGATCGTATCAACACTGATGCCTTTCATACCAGCGCCGATACCCTTTGATACCTCTGCGAGCACTTCCGGTTTGTCATAGTTATTGACCGCTTCCACGATGGCGGATGCCATCTTCGCCGGATTCTCCGCCTTGAATATCCCTGAACCCACGAACACGCCGTCGGAACCGAGTCTCATCATGAGAGCTGCATCTGCAGGAGTGGCAATACCACCTGCTGCAAAGTTCACCACCGGCAGACGCTGCATCTGTGCGGCTTCCATCACAAGTTCAATGGGTGCCTCGATCTCGCGGGCTACCATCATGAGCTCTTCCTTATTCTTGCCGGCAAGCTGGCGGATCTCTCCCATGATCTGTTTCATGTGGCGTACCGCTTCACTGACATCTCCGGTCCCGGCTTCTCCCTTGGTTCGGATCATGGCTGCACCTTCATTGATCCGTCTAAGTGCCTCTCCAAGGTTGCGGGCACCGCATACGAACGGCACTGTGAACTCGGTCTTATCAATGTGATATTTATTATCGGCAGGTGTAAGCACCTCGGACTCATCGATCATGTCTGCACCCAAAGCCTGCAGGATCTCAGCTTCAACGAAATGTCCTATGCGTGCTTTTGCCATCACAGGGATGGTGACCGTGTCAATGATATCTGCAGTGACCATCGGGTCTGCCATTCTTGCCACGCCACCAGCCTTTCGAATGTCGGCAGGTACTGCATGGAGTGCCATAACAGCAACAGCTCCTGCATCTTCAGCGATCTTTGCCTCTTCAGCATTTGTTACATCCATGATGACGCCGCCTTTTTGCATCTTTGCAAAACCGCGTTTTATGAGTTCAGTACCATGTCTTAGGTTTTCAAGTTCCATTGGATCATCCTTTTTGTATTGATTGAAGCTACTAAATAAGTCAATGGTTAAAAGTGTTACTTTTACACATCACTCTTGCTCTTCAGGTTTTATTCTAGCAACGCCCACCACTTTATCTCCGGAGCGTACATTCATAACCTTTACACCCTGGGTGTTCCGACCCTGTGTTCTGATATCCGTCACGGGAATTCGTATCACGATCCCCTCCGAACTGGTCAGTATTAATTCATCTTCATCGTGAACGTTCTTCACATTGATCACAGGTCCGTTGCGCAGGCTTGTAACAATGGTGATCACGCCCTGTCCTCCCCGGCGCATGGATCGGTATTCGTCAAATAGGGTTCGTTTGCCATACCCCTTCTCGGTCACAGTCAGGAGTTTACCATCATTGTCTACGACATCAAGGTTCACGACCATATCTCCCTCACCGAGCTTCATGCCGCGTACACCTCTGGCAGACCTGCCCATGGATCTTACCTGTTCCTCCGGGAACCGGATGGCCTTTCCATGTCGGGACACCATGACGATCTCTTTTGAACCATCGGTCTGGATCACATTCACAAGCTCATCATCATCCTTAAGACCAATGGCAATGATTCCTCCTTTCCTCGGATTGCTGAAATCGGACAAACAACATCTCTTCACAATTCCGGACCGTGTAGCCATGAACAGGTATTTATCATC
The DNA here is from genome assembly GCA_034659615.1 of Methanobacteriota archaeon. GTDB lineage: Archaea > Halobacteriota > Methanosarcinia > Methanosarcinales > Methanosarcinaceae > JAIOTO01. Next base: position 2,925 of record JAYEHR010000015.1, read on the forward strand.
TTCAAAACCGCTCACCGTGATCATGGTGGTGATGGTTTCTTCTTCTCCCAGCTCAAGGATATTGACCACGGCTTTCCCGCGGGATTGACGGCTACCCTGAGGTATACCATATACCTTCTGCCAGTAGAGCCTGCCTTTGTTAGTGAAGAATAGCAAATAGTCATGGGTCGAGGCAACGAAGACATCCTCTACAAAATCATTTTCTTTTGTATCCATTCCCATAACACCTTTGCCACCCCTGTGTTGTTGGCTGTAAGTGTCCACTGGTACTCTTTTAATGTAGCCGGTGTTCGTGCTCATCACCACGACATCTTCTACAGGGATCAGGTCCTCATCTTCGATCTCCTCACCGGATGGCAGTATCCTTGTTCTGCGCTCATCGGCGAACCTATCCCTGATGTCCAGAAGTTCTTCCTTGATCATCGTATATTTTCGAACATCGCTTGCAAGGATATCCTTCAGGTCCGCGATGGTCACTATCAACTCACTATATTCATCATCGATCTTCTTCCTTTCCAGTCCGGTCAGACGTTGCAGACGCATGTCCAGGATAGCCTTTGCCTGCACATCATCCAGATCGAACGTCTCGATCAGCCCTTTTTTAGCTTCGTCTGCTGTATTCGATGCCCTGATCAGGGCGATCACTTCATCAATATGGTCAAGGGCGATCTTCAACCCATTGAGGATGTGTGCTCGTTCCTCTGCTTTGTTCAGGTCGAACTGGCAGCGTTTCTGAATAACATCAATGCGGTGTTTCAGATATATCTCAAGGATCTCCCGAATATTAAGGACCCTGGGGACTTCCCCCACGATCGCGAGGTTGATCACACCGAACGTGGTCTGCATCTGGGTATGCTTGTAGAGCTGGTTGAGTGTGACATTAGGATTTACCATACGTTTCAGTTCTATGACCATACGGATTCCATCACGGTCGGATTCATCCCTCAGATCCGAGATCCCCATGATCTTCTTATCACGTACAAGACCTGCGATGGTCTCGACCAGTCTGGCCTTGTTGACCTGGTAGGGCAGTTCGGTGACCACGATCCTGTATTTGTCCGTCTTCATTTCCTGGATCTCAGCCACGGCCCTCAGACGTATCGGACCCCGTCCGCTCTCGTATGCGGACTTGATACCCTGTGTGCCCATAATGGTAGCGCCTGTGGGAAAATCCGGGCCTTTGATAACCTTTTGAATGTCCAGGATGGAGGTTTCCGGATCCTCGATCAGCATGATCGTGGCATCGATCACCTCGCCCAGATTATGGGGGGCCATGTTGGTGGCCATCCCCACGGCGATCCCGGTGGAACCATTGATCAGAAGGTTTGGAAGTTTTGCAGGCAGCACTTCCGGTTCTTCAAGTGAACCATCATAATTAGGCCTGAAGGAGACGGTCTGCTTATCGATATCATTAAGCAGTTCATTGGATATCTTGTCCATTCGTGTTTCTGTATATCGCATAGCTGCAGCGGAATCTCCATCGATGGACCCAAAGTTACCCTGTCCATCTATCAGGGGATACCTGAGGGAGAAATCCTGCACCATTCTTACAAGAGAATCATACACCGCTGTATCACCATGTGGGTGGTACTTACCGAGTACATCTCCCACCACGCGGGCGGATTTCTTGTATGCCTTATCATAAGTAATGCCAGCTTCCTTCATGGCGTAGAGGATACGTCGATGGACTGGTTTGAGCCCATCACGTGCATCAGGAAGAGCACGCCCTATGATCACGCTCATAGCATAATCGATATATGAGTTCTTCATCTCATCCTGGATCAATACAGGAATTATCCTCTCGCCCGTATCTGTAGGTTGGACGTCCATCGTATCATCAGAATTGCTGGTCATGTCCTTTTGATTATTTTCATCTGCCATCCCTATCACCTCACACGTCCAGGTTCATGACCTCTTTGGCATGGGTCTGAATAAATTTCCGGCGTGGCGCCACATCATCTCCCATGAGCACCGTGAACATCTCGTCAGCAGCCACGGCATCTTCCATGGTGACCTGCAGGATTGTGCGACTATCCGGGTTCATGGTGGTTTCCCACAACTGGTCAGGATTCATTTCTCCAAGACCTTTGTAGCGCTGTATCGATACTCCCTTCTCGCCGATATCGTCCAGTTTGGCCTGCAGTTCACGATCCGAATAAGTATAGTATTGCTTTTTTCCCTTCTTGATCAGGTATAGGGGAGGCTGGGCGATATACACATATCCTGCATCGATCAACGGGTTCATGTAACGGAAGAAGAATGTCAGTATCAGGGTCCGTATGTGTGCTCCATCCACATCCGCATCGGTCATGATTATGACCTTATGGTACCGTGCTTTTTTAAGATCGTACTCGTCCCCGATACCGGTGCCAATTGCGGTGATAAGGGAGAGTACCTCCTTGTTATTCAGTATTTTGGAAAGGCGTGCCTTCTCCACATTTATGATCTTACCCCTAAATGGCAGGATCGCCTGGAAACGCCTGTCTCGGCCCATTTTGGCAGACCCGCCTGCAGAATCTCCTTCCACCAGGTAGACCTCACACTGGGACGGATCCTTTTCGGAACAATCCGCAAGTTTGCCGGGAAGGGTACTCACTTCAAGGGCGCTTTTCCTGCGAGTAAGTTCGCGTGCCTTCTTGGCAGCTTCGCGTGCACGTTTGGCATCCAGTGCCTTCTGTAGGATCGTAGTTGCGATCTTAGGGTTCTCTTCCAAAAATTCCGAGAGTCCATCGGATACCAGGGAATCCACAATACCCTTGAGCTCACTGTTGCCGAGTTTCGTCTTTGTCTGACCTTCGAACTGGGGCTCGGCCAGTTTCACGCTAATAATGGCTGTCAGCCCTTCACGGATATCATCACCGGACAGCCTGACATCACCTTTACCGAGATTATTTTTCTTGACGTAGTCATTGGCCACCCGTGTCAGGGCAGTTTTGAATCCTACAAGATGGGTCCCGCCTTCATGGGTGTTGATGTTGTTCGCAAACGAGTAGACATATTCGCCATAACTATCAGTATACTGGATCGCGATCTCGACCATTGTACCCTCTTTCTCTCGTTTGAAGTAGATGGGTGCCTGATGAAGTGGGTTGCGACTCTTGTTGAGATATTCCACAAAGGAGACGATGCCTCCTTCATATTCGAACATGTCTCTCTGCTCCTTGCCAGTCCTGGCATCAGTAATGCTGATGCGGATGCCTGTATTCAGGAATGCCAGTTCCCGCAGCCGGCTGACCAGTGTATCGTACTTGAATTCGGTGGTCTCGAAGATGTCGTTATCAGGTTTGAAGGTGCATTTTGTACCGGTCCCTTCGGCCTCACCGATCTCGAGGACGTCGTCGGTGGGTACTCCCCGCGCATAACGCTGATAATACGTTTTACCATTGCGTTTGATCTCAAGTTCCGTCCATTCGGACAGTCCGTTCACGACAGAGACACCCACACCATGCAGACCTCCGGAGACCTTGTAATTGCTCTTGTCGAACTTGCCGCCAGCATGCAGTATCGTCATTACGACTTCAAGCGCAGATTTTTTGTATTTGGGATGTTGCTCGACAGGGATCCCACGCCCATTGTCCTGTACGGTCACTGAGCCATCATCATTGATGGATACGTCGATGGCGGTACAATACCCTGCCAGGGCTTCATCGATGCTGTTGTCGACGACCTCATACACCAGGTGATGCAGGCCTCTTCCATCGACACTGCCAATGTACATGCTCGGACGTTTACGTACAGCTTCAAGCCCTTCGAGGACCTGGATGTGTGTTGCATCATACTCTTCTCTGTCACTCATCGTGATCTTTCTCCGTGGAATATAATTGGGATTGATTGAACTGAGAAATACGTATTTTATATCGATATTTCAGGTCAAAAAAGAGATATGTAAAAAGCCTGTTATCATATCTCCCGAGTTGGATTTTTATTATTCACTGTGATGGTCTATCACTATGCATTCATACATATTAAATGTTTAGTTACATGGTTAATTTAATAGCTGGTTACATGGGATATGCAGGATGGGAACCCCCGTATTATCGTTAGGTTCCATAATGATCCTACAACGCAAGTTCCAAAAAAAAGATCCAAACATATGCCTGCCTGGAATCCGAGTATCCCACATTTTCTTACAACAGTTCTAAACTGATGGTTAGTTCTTAATAGTTAGCTATATTTAGAAGGATTGTATCATTAGGCTAAAATCATCCCATGCTGGGAAATTGCTTACAACAATTTATATTTGACCAGATCATTTTGATCGACAGGTGAACATATGTCATTAAAGAATCTCAGGACACATTATACTGCACAGATAGATCCCAATGAGATGAGTGACCAGAAGGTCACGGTATCAGGCTGGGTACACGAAGTAAGAGACCTGGGTGGTATCTGCTTTGTGGTCGTGCGTGATCGCGATGGACGGGCACAGGTAACACTCGTTAAGAAGAAGATCGACAGGGAACTGTTCAACTTTGCCAGGAAACTGGTCCGTGAATCGGTGGTCACTGTAACCGGTTCTGTCAAAGGTGAGGGTAAGGCTCCCCATGGTTATGAGATCATACCCGATGAGATATCTGTGCTCAATGAAGCAGAGTCCCCGTTGCCCATGGACACCACCGGAAAGGTGGATGCTGAACTGGACACACGTCTGGATTCCAGGTTCATCGATCTTCGGCGTGAGAAGACCCATGCAATATTCAGGATACGCCATGTGGTTCTGCAGGCGGTAAGGACTTATCTCACAGCAGAAGGTTTCATCGAGACCACCAGTCCTAAGGTAGTGGCTACAGCCACCGAAGGTGGGACATCATTGTTCCCTATCACGTATTTTGACAGGGAGGCATTCCTGAACCAGAGCCCGCAGCTGTTCAAGCAGATCATGATGTCTGGTGGACTGGATCGTGTATTTGAGATCGGTCCGATCTTTAGGGCAGAGGAGCATGATACCCGTCGCCATCTGAATGAGGCGACGTCCATTGATATAGAGGCAAGTTTCATGGATCACTTCGATGTGATGGAGATCCTCGAGAACATGGTTGCTTTTGTATATTCCCAGGTGATCGAGAACGCAGCTCCCTCCCTTGAAGCCCTCGGGATCGAGCTCAAGGTTCCTGAAACGCCGTTTCTGAAGGTACCATACAGTGAAGCGGTCGATATTGTCAATGCTGCGGGTGAGGAACAGATGGTATGGGGTGATGATCTGGGTACCCGGTCCGAGCATACGATCGGTGAGCATGTGTTCAAGGAAACGGGAGAATCTCACTATTTCATAACGGACTGGCCTATGGAGATCAAACCATTCTATGCAATGCCCTACGAGGACGATCCACTGATCAGCAAGTCCTTTGATATGATGCACCGTACCATGGAACTGTCCTCCGGTGCCCAGCGTATCCATCTGCATGATATGCTCAGGTCACGCATCGCGGAACAGGGACTGGATCCTGATGCGTTCGAGTTCTACCTGAAGACCTTCAAATACGGAATGCCTCCGCATGCCGGATGGGGTATTGGGTGTGAGCGTCTTGTCATGACGATGTTGGGTGTCGAGAATATCCGCGATGTTGTCCTGTTCCCAAGGGATCGGAGACGATTGTCACCCTGACCGGTGACCTCATATCAGGGATGTGATATAATGGGAGAGAGAAACGCCCAGGGTCCAAACCCGGGAAAAGAAGCTGCAGGTGTTGCTGCGGCTGATCTTGTCATGGACGGGATGATCGTTGGTCTTGGTACCGGCTCTACAACCGCCTATACGATCGCAGAGCTTGGCAGGCGGGTAGACAGGGGTCTTGACATACTCGCAGTGGTCACATCCTACCAGTCTCAGATGCTGGCTATTGATGCGGGTATACCGCTAACCACGCTTGCGGAACATCCAGTACTCGACATCGGCATTGATGGAGCGGACCAGATTGATGCAGATCTGAACGTCATCAAGGGCGGGGGTGCCGCACACACGCGTGAAAAGGTGGTATCCCATTCAGCAAAGCGTTTTGTTGTTGTGGCGGATGAGTCCAAGATGGCCAAGCAACTGGATCATTTTGTACCTCTCGAAGTGTTACCCTATGCCAGGGAACTGGTTACGGAAGCTGTCACCGCCATGGGCGGTGAGCCACAGGTACGGCTTGCATCAAAAAAGGATGGCCCCGTCATTTCAGATAATGGGAACTTCATCATTGATGCACGATTCGGAGTGATCGATGATCCTGCATCACTGGCGAGAAAACTCTCCACATGTGTGGGCATCGTGGAACATGGGATATTCACCAATGTGGATGAGGTGTATATCGGCATGAACGACGGGTCGGTAGAGATCAAAACAATCTAATACAATTGATTGAAGGCGAGCAAGGACTCTTCAGAAGTCCTTCCTAGTCGGACAGGCACACATTTCTATCAGTGTTTCCTCTCCACTACGGGTCCCACGCCCTATAAGTATGTCTCCATCTTCTATTTTAGTTCTTCCACCAGGGCTGTAGACCCACCGGCCGTTTCTCCTGACCGCCATGATATGGACCCCGGTCTCGGTACCGAGTTTAAGTTCGCCGAACTCTTTTCCGATGATCGGTGAACATCCTTCGACCTCCATCCGCATTATGACCTCGTCTGATCCGCGAATTGCAATTGTGATAATGGGGTGCAGTTCGATATCACGCAGCACTACATCAGCAATATCATATGCAGCATCAGATATTACTTCAGATGAGTTTGCCAACTGGAGTAACCCCTTTAACTGGCTGACATCGGATACATGTTTTGCGGTCTCAAGGACCCAGTGCTGAAGATCAGATTTCATGTCGTCCATCTCTGACTCCAGTGCCCTGACCTCTTCTGCAATATCACTGTTGTCAAAGAGCAGGGCCGAATAAGCAAGGCCCACCGAGAGCTCAGCCATATTCTTCATGTCCACAATAATATCTACTGCATTGTCAAGATCATTCAACATCCTCTCATGCTTGATCGTCCGGGGTATGAATTGTTTGGTAGTGGCAAGTTCCACGAACAATGGGACACCTTCATCATGCCCTCTGGCGAAGACCACGTCGTCTGCGCGTATGCGAGTGTCATGATCCGGATCATATATCCAGTCATCACGTCTTCGTATAGCAATGACCCACATACCGGTCTCGGTCTCGAGTTCCAGATCACTCAATGTGTATCCGGCCATGGGAGAGTTCTCATTCACGGTCACACTGATGATCGTTTCCTCGGCTTCACGCAGTGCGATCTTGAGTTCGAGGGGAATGCCCATGTCCATAAGGACGATCTTTGCGATGTCACCGGCGGCGTTCGAGATCTTCTCTGCTGAGGACGCCACCTGGAGCACACCTGTCATCTCTTCGGCTTCATCGATACGCCGGGTACTTAACATCGCAGCCATGTTCATATGGTAGTAATAGGTATCCATCTTATCTTCAAGCCGCAATACCTCTTCTGCGATGTCCTCATCGTCATACACCATTGCCGAGTAGGCGAGGTCTAACATCAGTTCAGATGTATCTTTCATTTCAATAAGGATATCCTTAAGATTTGTAGGATGGTATTTGATCTCTTTTGGGCACATGATTTTCTTACCTATTCGCTATAGTCATTGTTTGGATATATGTTTAGTGTTGAATTATCAGATCATCCCGAACATATGCAGTGTGGCAAATATGGCGGCGATTCCCACAACATCCCCCAGGGTTGCGATCATGGGGATGACCGTATCGTCCGGGTCCAGCCCGAAACGGTGGGATGCAAAGGAGATGGCGATGGTAGCCGAGAATACGGCGATCTGTTCCAGGAATCCGGCTATGGTGCATATCTTGAACAGATCGAAGAAGCTCAGGGGACTGTCCATCATGCCTGCGACAAACCAGACTGCCACGCTCAGGAATATGGATGCGGAGATCCCTACGATCAGGGCTGCTGCCACACTATTACGGACGACAGGGTTCTTGTGGATGTGTGTTGTTCCCAGGCCCATGTGGAAGGCCGACGAGAGGCGTGCAGCAAGCATGCTACCGGTATCCCCGCCGATCTTGATGAGGGCAGGGATCAACAGCAGTATCGTGGGAAGTGCCACAAGTTCGTCCAGGCGTATGTTGAGCATCTGCCCTGCGAACAGGCCGATGAAGGACGTTATCATGAGTATCGGCAGACTGCTGCGTATGATCCCACGGACAGTGTAGTAGCTCATACCATAAGCACCACCTTTGCGGCTATGAACAGCATTAACATGGAGATGATATCCCCGATGGTGGCGATCGATGGCGTGACCACATTGTCCGGGTCAAAACCGAACCTGAACACGCTCAATGCAACGAATGCAGTAATGACGGAAAGTATTATCCCTGACGACACGCCAGCAATGACCGCGATCAGTGTGAGTGTCAGTGCGCCGGCACTTTCCATTCCCATCATCACTGTCATCAGGTGTCCCAATATCCCAAGTGTGATCGATAGCATGAGACTGAGAAGGAGTGCCCCGCCGATGTTATTGGTCAGTTCCGGATTATTCTCTATTTTCGTGATAAGGCCCATGTGGATAGCACTCCCCAGGCGGGAACCCAGGGTGCATGAGATGTTTCCCCGCATGCCAAGTACGGCTGGAGCAATGACGATCAGCCCCGGAATGAGCTGAAGCTCATCGGTCATGTTAGAAAAGATCATGCCTGCGATGATCCCCCCTATGATCGCCATAAATTGGAACGGCAATGCTTCCTTTATGATGGACCCAATGCTCGCATAATCCCCAAGGTAGATCTCTTCGATATCAGAGGTATCATGTTCATCAGAAGACGATCGGGGGGACATAGGCTGGTATTAAAATTTATTAGTATAAAAACCATCGTTTTAATGCTGCATGGGCTACAAAAAAGCTAATATACAACTTATTCTATGTAGTGGTTGTATGATCAGGAGAGTCCGTCTCCCTGTCCTGCAGTCAATTCGCATCGTGGGCCCGTGGTCTAGCCGGTTATGACATCGCCTTTACACGGCGGGGGTCATGAGTTCGAATCTCATCGGGCCCACCAGAAACCTTTTTTTGTTTGATTTATTGCGGATCGTTGAGTGGTCTTGTCGATAGCTGATTGGTTTTTTGTCTCTGATCTCTCCTCTCATCATAAGATTAACGAAAATACGTTAAGTACAATTAACGCATTTATCATCTTTGTGTTAATTGCAAATTTCACATCAAATAATGACACTACTACCAATCAATAAATTTATAATGCTTGGTAACCAGTATCAGCTATACCATAATGCTCACCTTAATTCTAATATCATTGATAAAAAACCAATTCATAATCCTTCATCAAAGAGATTGTTATCATGGTCAACGTAACGGAAAATGCCAACTTCATATGGAGTATCGCAGACCTTCTAAGGGGAGACTACAAGCAGGCAGATTATGGAAATGTCATCCTTCCCTTTACCGTATTGAGAAGGCTGGATTGTGTTCTTGACCCCTCAAAAAAGAAGGTTCTGGATTATCTTCCAAAGATGGAAAATATGAACCTCGAGAACACTGACCCTGTGCTTGACAAGGTAGCAGGCTTTAAGTTTCATAACCAGAGCAAGTACGATTTCCAGAACCTGAAAGCAGACCCCGACAATATTGCTGCCAATCTCTCAAACTACATCAATGGTTTCTCAGAGAATGCACGAAACATCATCGATTACTTCAATTTCAATGAGCAGATCGAAAAACTGGACAAGGCAGACCTTCTCTATCTTGTTGTAATACAGTTTGCTGAGGTTGACCTTCATCCTGACAAAGTTAACAATGTCGAGATGGGGTACATCTTTGAAGAACTGATACGCAAGTTCTCTGAGCTTTCCAACGAAACCGCCGGACACCATTTCACCCCAAGGGAAGTCATCAGGCTAATGGTAAATCTCCTCTTCGTTAATGACAGGGATATGCTCACACGTCAGGGAATTGTAAAAACACTCTACGATCCTGCCTGTGGGACTGGAGGTATGCTCTCTGTTGCAGAGGAATATCTTAAAGAGCTTAATCCTGATGCAAGGCTGGAAGTATTTGGACAGGAGCTCAACCCTGATTCCTATGCAATATGCAAATCAGACATGCTCATCAAGGGTCAGAATGCTTCCAACATTAAGTTCGGTAATTCCTTTACGGTTGATGGGCTGGAAGCTGAAAAGTTCGATTACATGCTTTCCAATCCTCCATTTGGTGTCGAATGGAAGAAGGTGGAAAAGTTCATTAAAGCCGAGAGTGAGAGTAGAGGATATGGTGGGAGGTTCGGTGCAGGTCTGCCAAGGATAAGTGACGGTTCATTCCTTTTCCTCCAGCATATGATCTCTAAGATGAAGCGTGATAATACAGGCTCACGCATAGGTATTGTTTTCAATGGTTCTCCCCTTTTCACAGGAAGTGCCGGAAGCGGCGAGAGCGAGATCCGCAGATGGATCATTGAGAATGATATGCTTGAGGCTATCGTGGCTTTACCTGACCAGTTGTTCTACAACACAGGCATCTATACGTACGTCTGGATCGTTACGAACCGTAAGGAAGCTGAAAGGGAAGGAAAAATACAGCTTATCAATGCTGTAGATTTCTATAGCAAGATGAAGAAGAGTCTCGGTAACAAACGCAACGAAGTTAGCCCGGATAATATCGACACTATCACAAAGCTCTATGGAGATTTCAAGAAAAACGAGTTTTCCAAGATATTTGACAACGAGGATTTCGGATATCAGCGTATTACAGTAGAAAGACCCCTGAAGCTCAATTTCCAGGCAAGTGAAGAACGTATTGAGAGACTTAAAGGAGAAAAGGGTTTCATCAACATTGCTTCAAGCAAGAAAAAAGGTGAAGCAGCAGAGAAGGAGATCGAACAAGGCAAACGTTTGCAGGATTCCATCCTTGAAATGCTTGCGTCTTTGGATTCCGTGAAGCTCTACAAGAACCGTGATGAGTTCACAAAGCTCCTGAAACAGCAGTTCAATAAGTCAGGCATCGATGTCAAACCCCCGCTTCTTAAGACCATTCTCAAAGCTCTTTCTGAGCAGGACGAAAATGCTGATGTTTGTGCAAACAAGAAGGGCGAGCCGGAAGCTGATCCAAACCTACGTGATTATGAGAACATTCCTTTGAAAGAAGATATACAGGCATATTTTGAGCGTGAGGTCATACCTCATGTTCCTGATGCATGGATCGATGATAGCAGGACAAAGGTTGGTTATGAGGTCAATTTCACAAAGGAATTTTACAAATACGCTCCGCTTCGCAGTCTCGATGATATAAGAGTAGATATCATGGTCCTTGAGGAAGAGATGGAAGGTTTGCTTAAGGAGGCTGTGGAATAAATGGCATTGCCTATGAATATCCATGAGTTGTTGAACGGGCTTACTGTTGAGTGGGAACGCCTTGAGTTTAAGAAAGGCTGGAATCCTTTAAAGGTGCTTCATAGCATTTGTGCATTTTCGAACGATATAAATAACTGGGGCGGCGGATACATAATCCTTGGGATCGATGAGACGGACGGTCGCCCGTTATTGCCTCCTGCTGGACTTAATGCTGATAAGATAGACCAGATACAAAAAGAGCTTTTAGGTCTTTGCAATCAATTGTATCCGCCTGCTTTTCCGATAGTTGAGCCAGTTATATTCCAACAGAAGCATGTTCTGATAATCTGGGTTCCGGGTGGAACAAATCGCCCCTATAAGGCTCCTGTAAATCTTTTGGGTAAAATGAACGGGTCTAAAGAGCATGCTTATTATATCCGTCGCTTTTCCAGCACTGTGAAGGCAAAACATGAAGATGAAAAAGAGTTGATATCTCTTGCAGGCTCCATTCCCTTTGATGACCGAATTAACCACAAAGCAGAGTTAACGGATCTTAATATTACTCTCATGAAAGCCCATCTTGCAGAGATCGACAGCGATTTGCTTTTGGAAGCTGACAGTCTGCCTTTTGCTGATTTTTGCAGAAGGATGAATATTGTTGATGGGCCGGATGAATTCCTTAAACCAAAAAATGTGGGTTTGTTGTTCTTTAATGATAAACCTCATGAGTTTTTCAGGCAGGCACAGATCGATACTGTTGAGTTTAAGGATAAAGTTGGTGACAGCTTTACAGAGAGTATATTTAAGGGTACCTTAAAACAACAGGTTATTTCGGCATTAAATCACATTGAGAACAGCATTTTACAGGAAACTATACAAAAAGTTCCCGAAAAGGCAGAAGCCATTCGTTTTTTCAATTATCCTTTCCAGGCAGTAGAAGAAGCTCTTGTAAATGCCGTTTATCATAAGAGCTACGAGATCCCCGAACCCGTAGAAGTAAGAATCGAAACTGACAGAATTGAAATTTTAAGTTTTCCCGGTCCCGTTCCCCCTCTGAACAAAAATACTCTTATGGATGAGAATGTAACTTCGAGAAGCTACAGAAACCGCAGGATTGGTGACTTTTTCAAAGAGCTACACTTAACAGAAGGCCGAAACACCGGATTCAGAAAGATTAGAAACGCCATGAAAAGTAACGGCTCCCCTGCCCCCATCTTCAGGACCGATGATGATCGGAGCTATTTCCTGACGATCTTACCGATTCACCCTGATGCAATTTTACCAGATGATCTTGAGGGCCCAGTCAAGGGCCCAGTCAAGGGCCCAGTCGAATTAGAAAAAATACATATTAAAATACTATCTGAATGTGCACATGAACCATGTTCAACCAGTGAACTATCTGAGAAATTAGGTTATGCAAAAAGCACCGGATATCTAAAAAGAGCAATAAAGAAACTACACGATAGTAGTCTGATCGCTTACACCGTTCCTGACAAACCAAAGAGCAGATTACAGAAATATCGCACAACAGAACTTGGACTTTTAGTTTTTGAAGACTACAAAGAGGAGTTATTAAAATGAATTCTTCTATGAAGCCATATCCTGCATACAGGGATTCGGGAATTGAGTGGATGGGGAATGTGCCAGAACATTGGAATATAATAAAATTAAAACATATCTCAAATATTGTTAATGGTTCCACACCAAAAAGCTCAGTCCCAGAATATTGGGATGGAGATATTGCATGGGTAACTCCTTATGACCTTGGTAACTTAGATGGGCGTTTAATCAAAAAGCTACCAAGAAAAGACATCTCAGAAATGCTGAAGCTTGATGATGAGGTGGCATTGGAATATTACCGTTTGCAGAAGATAAGTGAAGGCTCAATCCCTCTCCAAAAGGAAGATGGAGAACTGGATCCTGCTTCTGAGATGGGTATGAGGAAAGAAAAAGAGGAATTAGCTCATCTTTCCGAGATAATAAAGGTGTTAAACGACCGCTTCGGAACCGATTTTACCGATGCAGACCGCCTTTTCTTTGAACAGATAGAAGCAGACCTTGTAGCAAATGAAGACCTTTCAAAGCAGGCAAGGAACAATACCATCGATAATTTCAAGTTTGGTTTTGAGGATATCTTTATAGATACATTGATTGGACGTATGGACCAAAATGAGGACATCTTTGCAAAGATCATGGATGATACTGATTTTGCAACCAAGGTGAAAGAGATCCTGATCAGGAGTGTTTACAGGAAGCTGAATGAGGAAAATGCGATATCTTCTGCATGATCAAGGAGAAACTCTTAAGGATGCTGAATTGATTTATATTCCCGAAAATTATAGCCGAAAGCGATCTAAAAAATATAATGCACAGTTCACTCATAAGTTTTATCCGACAATATCATTCTGAATACCAATAAAAAAAGTGATCACCCATGTCAGAAAAAATGGACAATATGATACTACGTGCTTCCCAGTGTGCGGACGAGATACACAAACATAGCAAAGTGCAATGTGTATCCCACATTGATGCGGATGGTATCACATCGGCATCCATTATGTGTACGGCCCTTAAGCGTGCAGGTATTGAGTATGACATCCGATTCGTCAGGCAGCTGGACGAGGCTATCTGCGATGAACTTGGTAGCCAGGACCATGAGCTTGTGATCTTTACTGATCTTGGCAGTGGCCAGATCGGGCATATCAGGAATAACAGGATCAATTCGGTCATTGTGGACCACCACCGGCCTCAGGGTGACATAGACAACCACCTGAATCCGCATCTGTTCGGAATAAATGGTTCTGTGGAGATCTCTGGTGCGGGTACAAGCTACATCCTTGCAAGCCAACTGGGCAATAACATAGATCTTGCTGGACTCGCTATCGTGGGCGCGATCGGTGATATGCAGAACCGGAAATACGGGAAACTGGTCAGTTTGAATCGGGAGATCCTGGACGAGGGTATAAAGAACAATATCGTCGCTGCGAAGACCGACATCACATTATTCGGGAAACAGACGCGGCCTCTGTACAAGTTGTTGCAGTACGCATCCGATCCATACCTGCCTGGCCTGACCGGCAGTGAGGATGCGTGTATTGAGTTTCTGCATGATGCAGGAATGCGATTTGCAAAGGATGAAAAGTGGAGGCGCTGGATCGACCTGACAGACGATGAAAAGAAAAGGATCATATCGATATTGATGCAATATGGCCTGAGCAATGGTCTGCCAGCGTACAAGGTCAGCCGGCTGGTCGGTGAGGGCTACCTGCTGTTGAACGAGACCGAAGGTACGGAAATGCGTGATGCTACGGAATTTTCCACCTTGCTCAATGCCACAGGACGATACGAACATGCCAATGTTGGTATGAGTGTCTGTATGGGTGATCGGGACGCAGGCTATGAACAGGCAAGTTCATTGCTCAAGATCCATCGTAAGAACCTTGTCGATGGACTCAATTTTGTCAAGGAACAGGGTATGACCCAACTTGACCATCTGCAGTATTTTGATGCTGGTGATCGTATCCCGGACACGATCGTCGGGATCGTCGCAGGCATGAGTTATTCAATATCAGGCAACCGCCGTGTCCCGATCATTGCGTTTGCTGATAAGGATGACGGATATAAAGTATCCGCACGTGGAAACCAGGACCTTGTACGGCGCGGGCTTGACCTATCCATGGCTCTTGAAACCATCTGTTCACAGCTTGGTGGTGCAGGTGGCGGCCATGATATTGCAGCCGGTGCGACAGTGCCGTTCGGTAAGAAAGACGAGTTCATCCAGAAGCTCAATGCAATTATAGGCACCCAGCTGGACACGTCTGCATAAAAAGTCATCGATAAGCATCACCCCCCGGGAGCTACAATCTTGGACACGCACGCCCTCAACGAAAAACAATCCGACGCAGTAACCTTCACAGACGGCCCCATGCTCATCCTGGCGGGCCCGGGCTCAGGGAAAACGCTGACCATCACGAAAAAGGTATTCAAGCTCATTGAAGACGGGACGCCACCCGACAGTATCCTAGCACTCACTTTCTCAGAAAAGGCCGCAGGTGAGATGCAGGAGAGGATCGAAAAACAGATCGGTGTGGACAGTGATATCACGGTCTCAACGTTCCACTCCTTCTGCGACCGGCTCATCCGCGAGTTCTCCCTGGACCTGGGGATCGATCAGGGAGTCCGCCTGATCTCAAAGGAACATGCCCATATATGGGGTATCAGGCACATCGACCAGTTCGGGTTTGAGATCATTGTGATCCCTCCGGTCCCCTACGACCTCATCACCAGCCTGCTGGAAGGTGTTTCCCAGTACCATGACCACCTGGTATCTCCAGCACAGCTGCAGGGATACGTTGATCAGAAACTGGCGTCGGGGGCGGTCATTGATGGTGACGATGAGGCGGACTGGCTCCTGAAACTGGGCGACCTTGCACGGTTCTACGAACATTACCAGCAGTACAAGTGGGATCACAGTTTCATCGATTATGATGACATGATCGTCCTGGCCTGTCGATTGCTTGATGATAATGAGAGGGTCAGGAACACTGTCCAAAAACGGTATGAATACGTCCTTGTGGATGAGTTCCAGGACACGAACTATGCCCAGTTGCACCTGATACATCTGCTGGAGAGCGGGGGGAATCTCACATGTGTTGCGGATGATGACCAGTGCATCTATCGGTTCAGGGGAGCATATCTGTCCAATATCAACCAGCTGGAACAGTTCTATCCCTCCCTCCGGAAGATCCCACTTGATGTGAACTACCGGTCCACGGACCAGATCGTGGACCTGTCCCAGCAACTGATACGCAATAATCCCGAGAGGGAGGAGAAACATCTGGTATCGAACAAGGGGACCGGGAAACCTGTCAGTGTCGTGAAGGCACCGGACGACACCAGTGAAGCGGAATGGGTCGCCGATGAGATCGAGCGGATTGTCAGCGAGGACGGTATGGAACCCCGGGATATCTACATCCTCTCCCGAAAACGGGCTGATGGGAAGAAGTTCAGTGAGGCCCTGAGACGCCGGATGGTGCCTGTGGAATATGTGGGTAACATGCAGCTGAAACAGTTCCCTGTGGTCCAGGAGGCACTGGCCTATATAAAGGTGGTCGCTGATCCGTTCAACAATGGCATTGCGTTCGCGAAGGTACTGGTACGGGAAGGTGTGAGTGAACATAACCTGCAGACGCTCAACCAGATGGCCAGGAAACTGGTCCGGAAAGGAAGTGTGCAGGGTGACGGGATCTACGCGGTCCTCCAGGAGCATCTCGCAACCCTAGGCTCCGATCAGGAACATCTGATCAGTTCGATCCTCGTACGACTGGAAGAACTGATCGACTACAAGAGGAACCATCTCCCGTCAGATACCCTGAAACACCTGCTCATCGATAAGACCGACCTGTACCGCTCACAGGTGCAGGAGAATTCCACGCATTCCTGCAGGAACATTGGGATACTGAACACGTTTGGCAAAATGGTGGAAGACCTGGAACTCATCGATGGAGGTTCAGAGTTTACGACCGTGGTCGAACATCTTGAACTTGTCTTTAACATGGACATCGGCGAGGGACAATCCAGTGATGAGAACACTGTGAAGGTGATGACCATCCACCAGTCCAAGGGGAAAGAGGCCAGGGCGGTGTTCGTATGCGATATGGCGGCACGGCACCTTCCCCTGGACTACCGGCGGAAGACCTTCACCGTACCTTTCGAGCTCACCCGGGGTGTGCAGCGGGACGAGGATGAGAAGGTACTGCATCTGGAGGAGGAGCGACGTCTGGCCTATGTGGCCATGACCCGCGCGAAAGAGCAGTTGTACCTGGTCTTCCCCGAAAAGTATGCTAACAATCTCAGGAATTCCAAACCCAGTCAGTTCCTGAACGATGTCGGGTATGAGACCAATCCTCTTGTGGATCTTATCGAGGCCGAGCAGGTGGACGTGCAGAGTGAGCTGAGCATTGATTCACCATTAAAGCAGAAGGTGGATGAGTACGAGCGCAAGCTCGTCATGTATGCCAGGCAGAGCCAGTTCAAACATGCTCTGGAATCCCTGGTGGTGCTGGCACAGCTGCGAGCGATGGAGGATACTGGCAGTCCCGAGGGAGTTGATGTGGGCGAACTGCTGAAGGTCGAACCAAAGGATCCCTCCGAGCTCCAGGACCTTGTCGATGACAGGATCCCGCCTCTGGTGGATCCGAACATGCGGTTCTCGGCGTCCAGGATCAAGGAATACCAGGACTGTCCCCTGAGATTTAAGTTCAGTTCGGTGCTCGGTATACCGACTCCCCAGAAAACCTATTTCCAGGTAGGTACGGACGTGCATGCTGTGTACGAGGAACTTGCAATCCTCAAGATGCAGGGGAAAAGTCCCGATCTTGAGCTTGCGAAGGAGATATTGGACCGGAAATGGGATGGTTCGGCGTTCGATTCTGATACGCAGATGCAGCAGGAACATGGCAGGATCGAGTGGATGCTCGAGTTCTGGTTCGAGTTCGAGAAGGGTCATTCCAACAAGACCGTGGATGTGGAGGAACGGTTCGATCTGGTCCTTGCCGGTGTCCATTTCGCCGGTCTCATCGACCGGGTCGATGTAACGCCAAAAGGCGAGTATGTGGTCATCGATTACAAGAGCGGCAAGACGAAGTTGAGCAAAAAGAAGATGCGAGAGGATGTGCAGCTTGCGTTATACTGTCTTGCTGTTAAGAAGAAGTATGGTCAGTTGCCCGTGCAGGCGGGCCATCTGTATGTGCATCCGGATGCTGCCGAACTGAGGCTTGTGGATGTGAGCGAGGAGAACATTGTGGGAGTGGTCGAGAATATCAGGGAGACTGTGGAAGCCATCTTTAGGGAGGATTTCGAGGTGACGGGGAAGCCGGGTTGCCGGTTTTGTGATTACAAGGGGATCTGTGAGTGGTATAAGGGGAATGGGTGATTTTGGGCAAGGGATGAGGAGGGTTTAAGAGTGAGGCTTATGGTAGAATTGCCATCCCCAATCATCTGCAACTACAAATATATACCATCAGCATAATCTACATTCCTCATGTCATCAATATTCGAGATCACCCAGAAAGATGCGGCAGGACGCATCGGGAAACTGACAACAGCTCATGGTGTGGTGGAAACCCCTACCGTGATGCCTGTCATCAATCCCAATATACAGGTCATTAAGCCTTCCGAGATGTACGATTTCGGGGCACAGATGATCATCACCAATTCATATATCATCTCCCGCAGGGATGAACTTCGGGATGCTGCATTGCGGGACGGCCTGCACTCGCTCCTTGACTTTGATGGGCCCATTATGACGGATTCGGGGTCGTTCCAGCTATCCGTCTATGGTGACATCGAGGTGACCAATCAGCAGATCATAGAGTTCCAGCAGGCCATCGGCTCGGACATTGGCGTGCCTCTGGACATTCCCACGCCACCGGATGTCCCGCGTGGTCGTGCTGAATCCGAACTTGAGACCACGCTTGAGCGACTCAAGGACGCACGGCGGATGGTGGACGCAGGAAGCGGGATGCTCCTTGCCGGGCCTGTGCAGGGCTCGACATATACTGACCTTCGCCAAAAAAGTGCCAGCAGCTTGTCCAAGCACAAGTTCGACGTTTATCCGCTGGGAGCGGTCGTGCCCCTGATGGAATCCTACCGGTACGCCGATCTCGTGGATGTCATCGTGTCCTCAAAGAGAGGACTGGACCCCACAGCACCGGTGCATCTGTTCGGTGCGGGGCATCCCATGATGTTCTCCCTAGCGGTAGCTCTTGGCTGTGATCTTTTCGACTCGGCTGCCTATGCGCTGTATGCCAAGGACCGTCGCTACATCACAGTCTCGGGAACGTACCATCTTGACGATCTGCACTACCTGCCCTGTTCCTGTCCGGTCTGCATGTCCCACACCGCCCAGCAGCTCCAACAGGCTGACAATTGCAAAGAGCTTCTTGCACGCCACAACCTGTACGTGACCTTCGAGGAGATGCGTCATGTGAAACAGGCCATTCGGGAAGGCAACCTTCTTGAACTGGTCGAGCAGCGGTGCCGCGCACATCCGCGGATGCTGGAAGGCCTTAAACGGATGTACACTCATTCAGAATGGCTTGAGCAGCACGACCCGGCATCCAAATCCACATTCTTCTACTGTGGGCCGGAATCCGCCGACCGTCCGGAAGTGCTGAGGTTCTCAAAAAAGCTCGAGCGTTTCACCATCACAGGCTCTGCTCTCATACGCAGTGCCCCCTCGAAGAGGGATCAGGAATACGACAATGCCCTCATGTTCAAACCACCGTTTGGCTCCTTCCCCATCGAGCTCCTCGAGGTATATCCCTTCAACGCCGAGGTCCCAGCCACCCCTGACCACCACTCGTTGACCCGTGCCCTGGAGAACACCCTTCGTCTGATCGAGTTGAACCCGGATGCTGAGTTCACCTTCGTGTGCGACGGGGATATTGACCATCCCCTGCTTGAGGAACTATCCCGGTTGGCCACTGTTGAACATCCCGATGCAACGTGAGGGACCCGGACGATCATTTCACAAACATAATATAGAATACCGGAAATTAGACAACAACAGTTACTGGTGATTCATTTGGTATCAACAGCAGGATCAAATACCCGAAATCCGTTAATCGAAATGCTAAGGCCCGAGATATCGGATATGGACCTGGCACTTCCGGCAGCAAGTGCCCTGCTTGCATCCTACCTTGCAACCGGAGCCCTTCCGGCCTTGGTTCCCTTTATTATTGCGATCATCGGCGGATATGCGGCTATCACAAGTTCCTATGTATATAATGACTGCTGCGATATTGATATTGATACTATCAATCTGCCGGATCGCCCCCTGGCTTCGTACCTCGTATCCCAGAAACAGGGATTGATGTATGCGTTGTTCCTGGTCTGCATAGCCTCGGTCGCGTCATTCTACCTCAATCCGGAATCCTTTGTGGTACTGCTCATCGCGGTGACCACCATCAGTGTGTACTCCCGTATGGCAAAACGGGCGACATTCCTAAGTTTCATTCCCGTAGGGATCGCCTACGGGCTTGTCCCGGTCGGGATCTGGCTTGCATTCGACCCCGCAGGCATCCTCAAAGGAGGGGACGGTGTTATCCTTCCTCTCTCAGGTATATTCCTTGGTTTAATGATGTGCGTCACCGATTGGGGATTCACCCTCTCCGGTGTTGCCAGGGATGTGAAAGGTGACAGTGCCAGGGGAGCCCCCACTTTCCCTGTGACGTTCGGAGTTCCTGCAACGTCAAAGCTTGTGACAGTGTGCTGGATCATCGGTGTCATCGCATCTCTTGTGATCGGATGGTCGGCACACCTTGGACCTGTGTTCTTTGCCGGTGCGATCCTTGGCGGCAGCTGGATACTCATACAATCGTTCGATTTCATTAAGAACCCATTCCCACGGCGGGGTGGGGAACTCTTCCTGCAGGGCTCCCGATATCGGGGAATAATGTTCGGATCACTGATCCTGGATGTTATACTCTCCACTATCTCGGCAGGGTATGCTTCAATTCTATGGTGATGTGGGACTGTGATGGGTGATAATATCATTGTATTCTGGATATTGTGGCTGTGAGCCATTCATTCCAAGTAAAATTATATATTAGTAATGGAAATATTACTAGAGGGGTGTCTTATGGTCACTGATCTAACATTTATCACAAATGAGGAAAATAACAAATTGGTAGATAGGTTTTCCAAACTTATAACCGATTCTCAATTCTTTGATTGTTTGGTGGGTTACTTCTATACGAGTGGATTTCATTCCCTATATAAATCCTTGGAGGAAACTGAGAAGATCAGGATATTGATTGGTATCAGTACCAATAAGGAAACCTTTGATTTGATTCAAGAATCGCATAAGCAGGTTCAAACAGAATTACAATTGTCACATAAAGAAACAAAAAACGAGTATTCCAATAAAGTAGCAGAGGAATATGAAAATTCCGAAGATTCCGTTGAAGTTGAGAGGGGCACTAACAAATTCATTGAGTGGATCAAATCTGATAGATTGGAGATCCGGGTATATCCCGCTGAAAAGATACATTCGAAGCTCTATATCATGAGTTTCAAAGAGGGAGATCGTGATACTGGGAGAGTGATCACAGGATCAAGCAATTTTACACAATCAGGATTGGTCAATAATCTGGAATTCAATGTTGAATTAAAGAATAGTTCAGATCATAAATTCGCATTAGACAAATTCAATGAATTGTGGGAAAGATCGGTTGATGTTTCTGATGAGTATATTGAAACAATTG
>JAYEHR010000016.1:0-8378 GCA_034659615.1 Methanobacteriota archaeon
CCTGACAGTGATCAATATTACTGATGCCAGTGTTTATGTGAACGATACCTACAACTTCACAGCCCAGCTCCTGGACCAGATCGGCAATCCGATAAACGCAACTGTGTTATGGAATAGCAGCAACACTACGGTGGGTACGATCAATGAAAGCAGTGGCGTGTTCTCGGCCCTGGCCGGCGGGGATACCATGGTAACAGCTGCAAATGGATCGGTGAATGACAGTGTCGTGGTGAACGTGACCGCACGCGTGTTGACCACCATCAATATTACCACCGCGGTCCCGGACCTACTGGTCGATGGTCAGACCCTTAATTTTACAGCCGATACGTTTGATCAACTCAACAACACATTCAGTACCTCATTGATCTGGAACAGCAGCAACACCACAGTGGGTACGATCAATGCAAGCAGTGGCGTGTTCTCAGCCCTGACCGGCGGGGATACCATGGTAACGGCTGCAAATCGGTCGGTGAATGACAGTATCGTGGTGAATGTGACCGCACGCATGGTGACCACCATCAATGTATCAAACGCAAGTATGTATGTAGGCGATACTCATAGTTTCAAAAGTGAGACCCTGGACCAGTTCAACAATACCTTTGACGCATTGGTGAACTGGGCAAGTAGCGATATCGCTGTCGGGACCATCGATGTAGGTACCGGTCTATTTACTGCGCACAGTGCCGGCACGACCACGGTGACCGCTGCGAACGGGAGTGTGAAGGGCAATGCTACCGCGACAGTGTCCACTCTTCCAGCAGGGGACAGCGGCAGCAGTAGCAGTGGTGCCGGAGGGGGGGGTGGCACTTCCGGCGAAGCATACGAAAACATTGTCTTCAAGGACGCCCAGACGAACATTATCATCGGTGGCCGAACGATCAGTTACGCTTTCGATACTGAAGAGAACGAAAACGATGTCGAGTACATCAACTTCTCCGCTTTAAGGAACAGTGGACGCATCTCTACCACTATCGAGGTGCTGAAAGACACGTCGACCTTGGTGGACGAGGGTGTCCCAGGAATCGTCTACCGCAACTTTAACATTTGGGTCGGCAATGCTGCCTTTGGTGAGGACAACATCGCGGATCCTTTCATAGGATTCAGGGTCAAACGATCATGGGTCACAAATAATGATATTGATATATCAACAATAATCCTGTACCGCAACCACGACGATGAGTGGGTGCCCCTTCCCACCACAATCATTTCTGAGAATGAGAGCTACATCTACTTCAAGGCTGCAACTCCGGGTTTTTCACCATTTGCGATAAGTGGGGAACAGATGAATGATGGACAATTGGTCGGGCATACCAAGACCAACATTACATCCTCTATACAGCAGCCTCTGTTCGAAAATATATCCACCTCTTCTCAAAAAGGGAATAGGGATCGCTCTGCATTCTGGTCAATATGTGTTGTAACCAGTATTCTGCTGGTGATCCTGAGTATGGTCTACCTGTATAATCAAAAAAAGGAAACGAAATAAGGGGTTTCGGATCTTTTATCTCTCCAGCACGACCTTCCCCCTTTCTCCCACCAGTACCACACGTGGCACTGTGTCCAGGGTGAGCTTCCCCAGTTCTTCCAGTTCATCCCAGGAAGGGACCGGTGAACTGTGACCTTTGAAAGGGATATCGAACTCAGGGTTGCTCAGGAACTGGTAGAGCATCACCTCTGTAGCTCCTTCAATATAAGTCATGATACGTGGCATCGTATCCATGTTCACGTATTCGGGTATAACGCGGATCCATATCCTCAACCATTTGCTTTTGCCTATCTGCAGGGATCGTTCGAGCATATCGATGTACTTGTGGACGCGCTTTTCTGATACTCCGGTAAGCTCCATGGTGGCATCTACATCATCCAGGGGGCATTTCAATTCCAGAACGAAACCATCAACAAAGGGGAGGGCTTCCTGGAGCACCTCGGGCATCATGCCATCAGACTTGAGAATGATATGTTTTCCAAGATCGTGCAGAGCTTCCACCAGGGGTATCAGTTCTTTTTGCAGTGTGGGTTCTGCACCTCCTAAAAAGACGTTCTTAGAGTCTGAGTTCTTAGCCAGTTCCACGATCTCTTCTATGGAATGATCTTCGGAAGGCTGGCGTATGTGGATGCAATAGGGACATTTCAGATTACATCCCGAGAAATCCAGACGTATCTGTCCATTGGAATCCGATAGTTTGATCAAGTGCATGTTTCCTTCCTCTTATAATCTATTTTTGTCATTTACCTATGATAGTATGGCATTCACATATCAATCTTTGCCAGATGCGGTGCGACGTATGTTTATCATATCGGAATACCTTCAGATAGGTACAAATAATCCAAGTCCTTTTACTAGATTCTCTGATTGATCATTTCAAGATAATAGTCAGATCATATAATGTCAAGGTGACATAAATGGCAAGGAAATTAACACTCGAAGATCTCAAGCAGCATGGAAGAACAGAAGAAGATGGGGACGAGCTCGAGAATATGTATGACCTGATAATACCTCCAGGAACTCCTTCATACATTGTATATGATCTCGTGGAAGAGTTCGATCTTGATCCCCTGGAGCGCAAGATCAACGTCAATATCGTGGAATGTGATGAAAGGGATCTTATCGTCCTGCGAGGGAGTCTTGAAACGGTCAAGGCAGCAGAGAAGTATCTGCACGATGAATTGAACGCATATGTAAATAGTGATTGATCCAGGTGTTATATCCAAAGATCAATCCGGTTACACGATCTATCTCTCATTATTCCGAAGTTATGCCTGTGATCTTATCGACAGCAAAATCGAAGACCACTACCTGGTCGGTCCCATCATATATGTCCAGCTTTTGACTGCTGTTCACTTTGCCTATTATGGATGCTTCCAGGCCCACATCCTCGAACGCCTGGATGCATTCCTCTGATCGATCGGGCATTGATGTCAATATGTAACCGGTAGCTGGATATATCTTGAGCCACTGTTCAAGGCCAATATTGTCAGGTTTGGGTATTTTGGTAATATCCACGGATGCACCCACCCCGCTGGTCTCACAAAGCATGCCCAGAGTTCCGATCGTGCCTGGATTACTGATGTCCTTGCCGGCAGTGGCAAGACCAGCTTCTCCTATGGTCTGCATCACAAGGAAGCGATCACGCACGGTCTGGGCATCCTTGAAGGACGTGGTATCCCAGCTATAGGGAGAGTTCTTCCCGACCCTTCCATCCATATCATAAGCAGCGATGATCGCATCCCCTGGTTGTGCAGTATCACTTCGGATGAGACTGTCCTTTTTTGCGATCCCTATGATGGCAACGGCCAGGGATTTGTAAGGAGTGTCAGGGTGTATGTGTCCGCCGACCATCGGGACCCCAAACTTGCGAATTCCATCACTGATCCCTCGCATCATCTCCTTTGACACGTCCCTGTCATTGGATGACAGGACATTCACCATTGCCAGAGGACGTCCTCCCATAGCGGAAATGTCGTTCACATTGACAACGACCGAGGTATAGCCGGTCCACCAGGGACTTGCGTTGACGATCCTGCCCCATATCCCATCGGCCGCGAACAGGATCACATCCCCTCCTCCAATATCGATCACAGCAGCATCGTCCCCCATATCGACAACGGTACCACCATATTCGGAGCGCACGCTCTCGAACATTTCCACGATATCAGCGATCGGTTCTTTCCTTGTCACACCCTCGAATTCACGGATACTGGTTGCCAGTTGCTGCAGGTCCAAATTAACACCCTGTTAACATTTGTTTTAAGCTTGCAGGCATTCACTGGTCATGTTGTGAGCTTGCTTCTTTTAACGACTCGACCTTGATGATGTCCCTGCGCTGATGGCTCAAGCCCGCTCCTTTCTCCTGATTGAGGTCCTTCCCCAGAAGCCCGTAGGCGTCTGAGCGGCACTGTCGGCAGTGGCGCATCTGTTTTACATATGGCTCACAGGCATCCTGCATTGCTTTTCGTTCTTTGTTCGTAGGTGGGATCATGTCGGCAAAGGCAGCCACACAGATCAGGGGCATGATGTTCATGATATATACTCCGAGTTCCCTGACCTTTTTAGCCACATCCAGAATATGTTCATCATTGATGCCCGGGATCAGTACAGTATTGATCTTAACAACAATACCTGCTTCCACAGCAGCCTTGATCCCTTCCAGTTGTTTCTCGATCAGGATCCTGGCACCCTCCACACCTCGATATGTTTTCCCATTATATCGGACATGATCCACGATCCTGGCCTCTATTTCGGGATCAATGGCATTCAGGGTGACTGTAAGTGTGCTCACACCCACATTGATGATATCATCCATATGATCTGGAAGGCCCAGGCCATTAGTACTCATACAGAGTGTGACATCAGGCAATTCCTGTTTTATCAGTTCAAAGGTCTCAAAGGTCTCATCGTTCGCAAGGGGGTCTCCTGGTCCGGCAATAGCCACAACTTCGATGAATGGGTGCTCCTTGAGCACTTCCTTTGTTTTCTCCAGTGCCTCAACGGGTGTCAGGACTTCACTGGTTACACCAGGGCGGCTTTCGTTGACGCAATCGTATTTGCGGTCACAGTAGTTGCACTGGATATTGCATTTTGGGGCTACAGCTAGATGTATCCTACCAAATTTATGCTGTGCATCCTTATTATAACATGGATGTCTTGCGACCTTACGCCAGACATCGTCACCTTCTTCATTTGTTGTGTCGTCCACAGTGCTGATATTTGTATCGTCAGGCAAGATAGTTCCTCCAGTAATATACAGGTCATTTTATGTTTCCATTTCCTATCATGTCACATATAGATATAGGTTTTGGATTTCAATCGATCCCATTGATCTCGCACCATTTGCCATGCCCTTCCCAGACCCTCACCGATAGGGGGAACGGGAGTTGTTCTGACAGTTGGTTGTGAATATGTTCACAGATGTTCTCGGCACTCGGGAACTCAAGTATGTCATTAAGGAGTCGATGGTCGTATTCAGCAAGGGTGTTCTTCACGGTTGTTTTGATCTCATAGAAGTCCATGACCATGCCGTTTTCCTTTTTCTCACCCTGCAGGACCACTTCGACCTTATAGGTATGTCCGTGGACGATACCACATGTCTTGTGTTCTGGCAGATAGTGTGCGCTGTCTATGTATTCGACAATTCCAAGTCTCATTTTTGTCATTATAAACACCCCCACATTTTATGGGTCTGTGGGATTATTAGGGTATTGATATTCTGTAGCAATCGATCCTGCAGTTCGAGCAAGGATCTGACATCCGATGCAGCAGCTTTTTGTGTCACGGGCTGTAAAACCGCACAGGAGATATAATCAGATATTTCATCCACGATATCAAGAATGTATTCTGCATCTGCATCTTTTGTTATAACGAGTTTGCAGAAGCAATCCCGTTCTTTTGTTGTACGCAGGATCCGGAAACATTCGATGGTACTGTCCATATGGGATCCAAGGTCATCTCCTTCAAATTCACCAGGCAGTTTCACGTCACCGGCAACATAGGATATCTTCTTTGCGATCTGTTTTGCGTTCGATGGAAGCGTCATATTCGTTTCAAGGTACAACGGTGGGTGGACATCGAGCTGTTCGATAAGATCAGAATGTAGCAGTGGTTCTCCGCCGGTCAGAGAGACTGAATGTATGTTCTGGTAGGAGGCGACCATGTCCTCGATCTTTTTCAAGCTTAGAGGATTTGGGATCGCTTCGAACTGCCCCGAACCCGGTTCTATTTCGAACTGGCAGTGACTCACATTGCCAATGGGTGTATCGCAGTACGAGCATCTCAGATTACACCCAACAAAGCGTATGAATGCCTGTCGCACACCGACATACGGTCCTTCACCCTGGACCGAGCAGAACACCTCCGATACCTGTGCGGACATCAGATCACATCCAATGGTCTGGATTTTCGCAGGTCCTTCTCTATATCATCGATCTCGGATACATAACGTGTTGCAATGCTGGTCATCATGTCATCAATATCAGTTCCACTGGTCCTTACTCCCAGATCTTCCAGATTCCCATAATGGTTATGCGACACATTGATCCCGAAATGGATCTTCTGGGACACTGCAGATGTGCTTGCAATGGATACAGTGAGTTTCCTGCCATCTGCGAACAGGTCATCTCCCACACGTTCGGTACATATGCCGGCAGACACCAGTACTTCTGCCACGATGGCTGTGAACAGACGCTGTCGGGCATAGACGAGTTTGAGGTCGGTGGAATCAAAGTGTTCGATGATGAAATGTAGCATATCCGGTGACTCGATGGACTCACCTTCACGTTTATCCTCCAGATCGATCATATGCTCGATCTTCACATCGCACTCACCTCTAAAAGCGATGATGGAATCGTTCTGGATTCCCTGGATGCCATACCCCCATAGTGACGAGATCTGGCTTCCGTCATAGTCAGTTCTTCTGTCTAGAATAATACATTCCATAACTATCACTATTGTCCATTGTTATTCCGCACCATTCAGCCTCCTTATCAGAGGGTCTTCCGCACCGACCTCCATGAAAGCGCGTGCACGTCGTACACAGCTCTCACATACACCGCATGGACTATCCTCCCCCTGGTAGCAGCTCCAGCTCCATTGCAGAGGTGCGTCTGCGTCCAGTGCCGATCTCACGATGTCTGTCTTGTTGAGCTTGATCAGGGGTGCCAGTATCCGCACGCTATTGCGGGTCGAGTAGGATAAACATTTATCGGTGGCATATACGAACTCTTCCGAATTGTCGGGGAATGTCCTGGATTCTTCTCCATTGAATCCTGCAATGACATGGTCACAGTCCAGGCTTTCGGCAAAACTTGCAGCGATATTGAGCATGACACCATTGCGGTTGGGTACCCAGACGTTCTTTGCCGACTCTTCGGTGGTCGGCGAGGTATGGGAGATGTCATCCATGGAAAGTTGGGGGATGTCCATTTCGCTGCGAACAAGGGACGAGTTAGTGATCTCACCGAGCCAGCCAAGTCCTATTACCCTGTGTTCGATCCCATACTGTTCACAGATGATCTTTGAGTATTCTATTTCGTGCTTAGCAGAACGCTGTCCATAATCAAAAGTAAGAGCAAGCACTATCTCGCCCTGTTCTTTTGCGATCGCGAGGGCTGCAACTGAGTCTAACCCGCTGCTAAGGAGTGATATTGATCTCATGGTTATGTCCGTATATAAAAGGTATTCTTCGAGTATTCCCCGTGTATTATTTATACTTATTGATGAGCGGACCATGTTTGGAATAGGTATATATAGACTTGGTCCAGAATGGTGGGGAGGAGGTTTATTTCTGGCAACTATTAAACAAAAAGAGATCCTGCTATCGCTGCTTCAAAAGACATATTGGATAGAAGTTGAGATGGAACAGCTTGTGGTATGGGAATCACGCATTGAGCTCATGGGTGAGGATCGTGAGGCACTGGCAATCCTGTCCAATGATTCGGATGGCCACAGGTTGATAGTGGAGAAATGGCTCAACAAAGCAAGGATACCCATTCCCGACAAAGCTCCCCCCGGGTTACCTGTAAAGAAGTTTGATTTTGCAGGCATGGATTCCAGGAAAATGTTCAGGGAAATAATGAAGTATGAGATACTTGCAAGGGATAGTTATACTGATATAGAGAATGCGGATTCTTCGATCATCGATGAAATGTTTGATGATGAACAGGATCAAAAGGACTTCCTATCTGATATGAGGAAACTGATCGCTGATGAGGAGAAACACAGGAAAATATGTGACAATAGGGTAGGCGGGTATAAGACAATATACTGAAAAACAGGACGTGCAAAAAAAAAGAGTGTTATCCCGGGTGTTTGACAATATCAATCACCCGGTATTCGATTCGCCGGTTAGTATGTATCATTCCTGCTGGAAGATTCCAGACATCCGATCGTGCAGTACATGTGTTCCTTCACATAACTGTCATATATATGGATATCCTTCCCACAGTTCTCACATTTGATCTTGACCAATTCCATATCCTTCACCTCACTCTAATCTTTTTCTCTGCAGGATGAACATCAGGCCAATGATGGTCAATACAGGCAGCATGATCGTCGGAAACTCCGGAATCTCTTCTGTATCAGTCACAGTTACTTCGATATTAGTGGTGGTCATATTAACACCAACATCGTTGGTTACTGTAAGTGATACTGTATACGTCCCTGCTGATGTGTATGTGTGTACAGGGTTCGATTCGCCGGTGTCTACACTACCATCGCCATCCAGGTCCCATGACCTCAGGTTTGCATTTGTGGAGGCATCTGTAAAGTTCACGATTAGTGGCGCCTCACCGGATGTCACATCGCAAGTGAAGGCTGCAACTGGGAGTCCGTCATCGGAATCATCTCCGTCATCGGAATCATCTCCGTCATCGGAATCATCTCC
>JAYEHR010000016.1:8478-24082 GCA_034659615.1 Methanobacteriota archaeon
TCATCGGAATCATCTCCGTCATCGGAATCATCTCCGTCATCGGAATCATCTCCGGACGATTTCCGAATTGTGAATTTATCTTCACTTGCTGTGTTGTAGGTTACATCGCTCCAGCCCTTCCAATCGTCCATATTTGATCCATTATATGTATCGTTGGTAGGGTCTGGGTGCAGTTTGTTCTGATCTTCTGATGTGACCACGGCACCGCTTAGCAAAAGAGCAACTGAAATCATCAATATTAATGATCTTAATGCAGCTTTCATATCGTACCACCAAATATAAATTGTTTCGTATTTAATTGTCCTGCAAGTTATATATTCAAACTCATAATATATAAGTATATTTATTCAACACCATATAATTATGATAATAATGATACCCTAGCTTACGAACTAATGTAGGACATCCAGTGAATCATAATATGAAAAACGCGATCATTGGGCTGCAACATACAAATTATGTTATGTAGTACATATCACATTTATTAGAAATGTACTATCAGCAGTTCGTCTAAAACAGATCAAGTCGTTTGCCAATACCCTCATGTACAGCTTTTTTGTAGATCAGATTGGCAGTTGCAATATCCTGAATGGCAAGCCCAGTCGAGTCGAAAACCGTGATCTCGTTCGGTTCCTTTCGTCCCGCTCTGACACCCGCTATCACCTCTCCAAGCTCGCAGTGGATATCCTCCTCTGAGATCAGCCCCTGCGAGAGCGGTACATTCACCTCCCCTGAATGGGACGCCTGTGCAATGTCATCCACCACGATCGTTCCTGTCTTCAGGATATCGGCATCCAATTCTTCCTTTCCCTTTGCATCGGCACCGATGGCATTGATGTGTGTTCCAGGCTGTATCCATTCGAATCTCACCAGGGGGCTGCGAACAGGCGTGGTGGTAACAAGGATGTCGCATCTACAGACCTCTTCGGGATTGTCCTTTGCAACGATATTACAACCGAGGATCTCTTTCATCTCCTCGCTAAAGCGAGAGCTATGTTCTCTGGTGTGGCTATATACCTGCACTAATTCGATTTCGAACACATGTGAGAGGGCAAGTAGCTGCGTGCGTGCCTGGCTCCCACAACCCACCATTCCTACAATATGAGAATCCGGTCTTGCAAGGTATTTAGCAGCCAGTCCTCCCGCGGCACCTGTTCGAATGGCGGTGAGGTAGGTTCCATCCATAACCGCTATAGGAGCGCCGGTCGTAGTTGAGTTGAGGACAACGAGCGCCATAACTGTGGGTAATCCTGCCTTGCGGTTGTCGGGATGCACGTTCACGATCTTGGCGCCTGCGATGTCCTCGTCCTCAAGGAAGGCTGGCATGGTTCGCAGATCCCCATTATGAGCATCGAAATACAGGTATGATTTGGGAGGCATCTGTACCTTCTTGCGACCGTGCTGTACAAATGCCGCTTCCACTGCATCCATTGCTGAAGGCATATCAAGTACTGTCCTCACATCATTCTGATCCAACCACAGGATATCCATCAATGATCACCTTGTGAGGTTATGTTGCGATACGTATAAATCTTACTGATACCAACTATTCGTAATGTCACATACGTGCAATGATAGGACAACCGAACTGAAAAAACAGCTCATTCAACCGGCTCATGATGTCCGATACCTGCTGTCACAGGGTTACCCAAAGATAGGTGCCATACAATTTGTTTGTGATCATTATCGTCTTACCGTCCACCAACGACACGTTCTGGCAAGGATTGTAATGGTGCCTGATCTGGTGGGGCCAAGAGAATCAAAGAGGGTTTCCTGCAGCGATCTTGAGAATTGCAGTGTGGCAGTTGATGGGTATAATGTGCTGATAGCCGTTGAGAGTATACTCAAAGGACACTGCATGTGGCTTGGGGACGATGGGTATGCCAGGGACACCCGGGGGATATTTAGAAAGTTTAGGATGACGGACGATACCTTCCAGGCAGTGGATATCGTGTTGCGGATGCTTCATACGCAAAATGTAAAATATGTACATATCATCCTCGATTCTCAGATAAGCAACAGTGGAGAGCTTGCAGCATACCTTTTCAAGGAATTGGTAAAATATCATTTGGATGGGGATGCCTTCACTTCCAAACATGCTGACCATGATCTGAAGATGGACGATTCCGATATTGTAGCGACCGCAGATGGTGTGATCATCGATGCGGTGGACCATGTAGTGGACATCCCCGCCTGTATCATGGATATGATGGGCATAATACCTGCTACAATTCCATAAGTCTTTGACCTCATGATACCTAATTTTAGGTCCAGGTTTTTCGATAGAGGATTCCAAAAACCCCGGAATTTATGCGGTTGATTATCTGAATGAAGCAAAAGACCTCTTCCTCGTCATATAGCGCCAAGGAGGGGAGTTTTACATGTTAATCGAAATGCTCGATAATTTGATGTATATTGAGCATCAATTCCTCCTGATGACCAACATAGGGATCATACTGACTGACCCAGAGGACTGGACAACACAAGCGTTATTGTCTGCTTGTCGAAAGAAAGGTCTAACCCCGCAGTCGATATGTCTGAAGGATGCCGAGGTCAATATCGGGGAAGGTCTCACCTGCAGTGCGGGAGCTATCGACCTCTACGACCTTGACGCCATTGTGGTGCGGGACGTGGGAGCCGGTACGTTTGAAGGTATGTCGTTCCGGTTCGATATTCTCAGGCAATTGGAAAAGAAAGATGTGGTGCTCGTTAATTCTCCGGAATCCATCCAGAATGCAGCCAATAAATACTATTCATCCTATCTCCTGGCACGAAAGGGTCTCCCTGTTCCACGAACGTTCGCAGTCCAATCAAGGGAAAGGGCAATGGGTGTTTTTGCCGAGGTCCCGGATGCTGTGATAAAACCCATATTCGGATATAAAGGACGCGGGATAATCCGGGTGAAAGGGGGGGATGTGATCGATCCCGATGGGTCTGTATCCGGTGTACTGGTGGAAAAGATGGTCGATGAGATACTGGTGAGTCGGGGGATGCTATATATACAGGAGTTCGTTGAAAATCCCGGACGTGACGTGCGTGCATTCGTTGTCGGCGATCGTGTGGCTGGTGCGATATATCGCAATGCTCCGGATGGATACTGGCTCAATAATCTCAGTCAGGGTGGGAAGGCATCAGCATGTGTATTGTCCCCTGAACAGAAGGAGATGTGTCTGAAAGCCTCAGAGGTGATTGGTACGGTATTCTCAGGGGTGGACCTGATAGAATCCCCATCCGGACCACTGGTACTCGAGGTCAATGGTACTCCATCTGGAGCAGGTATTTATAGTGTATGGGGAATAAATAGTGCTGAGATGATCATCGATCACATCCTTGCAGAGATCGGGTGAGATCTGGTAAGGATTGTAACGCAGAGGAACTATTCATATGATCGAATATAAACAGTGTATCATAATACGCGATGATCTGAAGCTGTCAAAGGGCAAACTTGCAGTACAGGTAGCTCATGCTGCCGTTTCTGCATCCGAATGGGCTGACCGGTCCACGCTTGAGAAATGGAAAGATGGTGGCCAGAAAAAGGTTGTATTGAGGGTGGATACCGTACGTGACCTGTTCGAACTAAAGGAAACTGCAAGACGCCAGGACATTCCTACGGCACTGATCACTGATGCAGGTCTTACCCAGGTCCCACCGGGAACTGTGACTGTGCTTGGGATCGGTCCGGCCAGGGCAGATGAGCTCGACAAGATCACTGGTTCATTGAAACTAGTGTAATGTCCTGACTACCGGAGGGCTTCATGAAGATCTTCGCATCCCTGTGTAAGATTCTGTTATTAATACTTCTGGTCCTTCTAGTATTATCAGTATCCTTTCATCTTTCAGGACCGATCGGTGACCTTGGGCAACAGATACGTTCCTCCACACTGTTTGCAGAAAACACAGGGCAGCAGTATCATCTACAGAATGGTTCCCTGACAGTACCGGAAGTGCCTGGATATTCAACACACGGAACAGAGACGGTTCCTGATGCGGTTTCGATGATGCCGCCCGGCTTTGAGATCGCCAGTCAGTATACCCACGGCACCTTCTATCAGGATAGTACGGCAGTGGTCGAGTTCCTGGTTGAGAACACGGGCGATACAACAATATTCGTATATAGTTATGGGATCGAACTGCCACCTGACAACACGTTCATTGGATATGATTCAGGGTACACGATCAAGCCAGGAGAGGAACAAATGGTTGGCCTGGTCGACGTGGATGTTCCCAATAGTGACGACGAACTGATGCTTAAGCCGGGATTGGGAGTGCTGGTAAAGTCTCCCTCACGTGGTTGGTATGACTATGATATTCAGTTCTTTGAGGAATTTACCGTGGATGTCAGCCCACTACCAACAGTAACAGACCCTGATTATAGATCGAACCCACCACAGCTATTCGAAATGACAAACCTCAAGGTAAATTCCTCTACTCCCGGTGTGCGAGCGGTTGCAGCAGTCCCTGCGAGAACCTATGCTGGAGCATATAATATCTATCAGGTATGCGCAATGTTCGATCATACTCAGGACAACATCAACTATATTAGTGATCCTCGTGGCGATGATCATTGGGCAGATCCGGACGAGACACTCACGATCGGAGCTGGTGACTGTGATGATTATGCCATACTCCTTTCGTCCCTCATCGAAGCGATAGGGGGTACTACCCGCATATATATCACTGATACCCATGCTTTTTGTGCTGTCTATATCGGGGATGCAGGGCAACCGGAGGAAATCGCTGAGGCGGTGCGGAACTATTATGGACACGTACCGGTATATTATGCTACTGATGAACATGGCTCATGGCTGCTGCTTGACCCCACGTCTGGATTGTATGCAGGTGATCTGCCGGCAGGAGCTGTGCCCACGGCAGATGGATGGGGATATGTGAACACAACGACTGTGAATGTTATTGATATCCTGCCTGAATAAAGGAGCTACATGACATGGAAATACCCTTGATCGAAGAAAAGATCGGAATCGACCGCTACAGTACCAATGTTGATGGTGTTGGTGGCGTACTACGCCAGGAGATCTCTGATTTTATTGTGAGGGAGATCACGAACCGCCATGAGCAGGATGACGGTAAATATCTTGTTCTTGAGCTTACGAAACACAACTGGGAACTGCATCATCTGATCCGTGATATCTCACGCATCCTTCGAATCAGCAATAAGCGTATCGGATTCGCGGGTACAAAGGACAAACGTGCGATCACGACGCAGAAGATCAGTATATATGATTTAAATGAAGAGGATATTGAGACGGTCCAGCTAAAGGGTGTGGAACTGAATGTGATCGGAAGGTCTAACAGGGCAGTTGGCCTTGGTGATCTTGTGGGCAATGAGTTCGAGATCACGGTCCGTGATATTGATCTTGATGAGGATGAACTTTCCACAAGGTTGGAGAATATTACGGCTACCATCCATGCAAATGGTGGTGTACCCAATTTCTTCGGGATCCAGCGATTCGGTGCCTTTCGTCCCATTACACATTTGGTAGGCGAATCGATGGTTCGGGGTGATATCGAAAAGGCTGCGATCGATTATATTGCCAGGTCTTTCCCGACTGAGTCCGAGGATACCCAAATAGTGCGTGATCATGTGTTCGAAACACGGGACTATGTGGAAGGACTGAAGCAATACCCGGTGCAGCTTCGCTATGAGCGTGCTATGATGCACCATCTCGTTTCCAACCCCGATGATTTTGTGGGCGCTTTTGGTGTATTATCAAAGAACCTGCAAAAGATGTTTGCACACGCTTACCAGTCCTATATCTTCAATATGGTGATTTGCACCCGACTGTATGGTGGTCTGCCCCTGGACCGCGCAGTCGAAGGCGATATCGTATGTTTCAAGAATGAAGCAGGACTTCCAGACGCGTCCCGGACCCAGCGAGTGACAGGGGAAAATCTTGACGGCATGAATAATCTGATCAGGCGCGGTCGGGCATTTGTGACCGCTCCTCTGGTAGGTTATGATACGGAGATCGCATCAGGAAAGCCGGGTGAGATCGAACATCGGGTGTTGGATGAATTGAATGTACCGATCGAAGGTTTCAAGCTTCCTCAGATGTCAAAGCTGAGTTCAAAGGGCTTGCGGCGTGAGGTCCTGTTGCAGACCGACCCGGTCTACAGGATAGCTGAGGACGAACTCAATCCTGGCAGGCAGAAGGCAGTGCTTATGTTCAGTCTTCCAAAGGGGAGTTATGCAACAACCGTGCTGCGTGAGTATATGAAGGTGGAGCCTTCAAGGATGAGTTGAATGTTGTGATACCTTGATACCATAATGAATTGGATCTCACACTGCCTATCCGCAACCATATCCCATAGCCACAAATTTATACTATCATTAACCATCACACCACTATGAGCAACGGCAACATCAGGAACAATATTAAAATAGGGTCAAGCGTGGGAATTGTTCTAAAGAAAGATCAGAAAACTGGTGCAATAACTCGCGGGATAGTAACGAAAATTTTAACAAAATCGTCATCACATCCGCATGGGATAAAAGTCCAATTGGAAGACGGTCAGGTTGGGCGGGTCAAGGAAATAAGCCTATAAATTCTGAGGCCATCCACTTGTAATTAAGCAAGGGCATGTTGTTGCTTCTGCTTTCCCCTCTTAATTTGTTATCAGATTCTCCAGAATCCAGACGATCATTGCAATTGCAAAGATCACAAGGGATCCTTTTATTGATCTTGCAATCAATCGTCTCATATTTGGGCTGATCACTGTTTTCCTTTTTGGTTTTATCTTTTTGGTCACCAAATCACTTCCTTATGTGAATATGGATGCTGTAAATTCGCTCAATGCAACCATCATCAGAAGGTGTGCAAACATAACGACGGCAGTCCTTTTATAATCTCTGTCACACCAGATATCAATGACGATCCCTTATTTGAAAATATACCTTATCAACGATCAGCAGAGGAACAAATATCCCGAAAATATAACCAATGTAATGCGCAAAGATGCCAGTAACCACCCCTTCAGCAGAGATGATATTGGCGGGAAAGAGAGAGGGGGATATCCCAAATAAATATACGAGTATTAATAGGAAAGTTTCTAATTGGAACAAGTTTCGGTGTTTGCTATTATGCGAGTTTTTACAGCATTCATAGTTTAGTATGATCCTCTGCAGGATCTGCAGTATCCCATTCTTGCATAAGTATCCAGTAACAAACATGAGCGCGCTAAGTACTACTGTCACCCCTATCCAATGATAGGTAAGAGACAGTATCAGCAGGTTGAAAAGACACACTAGATATACGAAACTTTTGTCAAGTGGAATCTTCCATTCATGTTTCACAAAATCATATACCGAATAGAGTAGATACCCCTTCAATCCAGCACCAATCACAGACAGTCCCATTCCGTAACCGGTGTTCTGGTTGTAGACAATTGACAACGTTGAGAGCACGACAGGTAATACCAAAAAGATCATACCCATGTTGATGTAGAACTTCAGCCGATCGCCCCTCAAAGTGAAGATCAGGAAGATGGTAACATAATATCCAAGAAGATTAATGGTGATGTGTCCTATTGATACATGTGTGTAACTGGATGCTATCAGACTGAGTGGGGTCGGATCGTGGTAGTTCAGTGCAAGGGAAAATATGAGCTGCGGATATTTCTGGACGAGCAGGAAGATCATGACGACCAGGAGAGGGATAAAGAGGAAGAATAATAAACAATCCCATCTCGGATTCCGTGGATCTCTAAGCATACATTGTTCTCCCAAAAGCTATTATCTGTATAACGATGGATCATTGATCTACATTCATGAAAATCCTGACGTTGGAGCAGAGATCAATATGTCGTATCAAATAGTTTTTATGATACCAGATTACCGTCATCCAGATCAATGTGATGTACTCTGATGGATCTTTGACCGGATAACGATCATTATTTCATCATTTCTCAGTATCCTTCCAGTTGTACTTTAATATCAAGGACCGGACTTCCATTTATAGCATCAAGTTCTTTTACAAAGAGAGTTGTTCCTTGAACATCAACCAGTTCCACAGTTTTGACCGCAAGTCTTGAAAGTCTATCCGGGGTACGGGAAGCGAATACCCCTACTTCCTTTCCATCCATTCCTCGCTTAAATACAGATACGACCTTTCTGGGTTTGTGGACCTGATAGATGATCATCAGGCGTTTTTCGTCCTCTAATTTATACATGAATGATTTCTGCGAATCAAACAGTTCGATCTTTGAAATATCTTCTTTCCCTTCCAGTCCAAAGTTTTCTCCTCTTGTCTGTTTATTGCGGACAAAACCAATGGGGAATACCTCAATTGGTTCATGTCCCTGATACATGCAGTTCAAGCATATATGGTCATTATCAACAACACACATATTCTTTTCTTCGACGATCTTTCCGCATTTAACGCAGGTATATCGGTTTGTCATGTCTCTCACTCACTCTTTGTGTACTCACTCACTTGTTCATTCAGTTAAGTTAGGTAGTGCCCCTATTCTGCTCTAAATCATCTTTTCCTCTTACTACTAACTGATAAATACTTACTTCCCGTGCCCGCATCACCAGAATACAATAATAACCTACGATCCCCAGCATGATACCATTCTGCATGATCAGGGATACCGCCATGATATGCACTCCAATATCGGGTTTGAATATGCCCACATAATATGGCAACATGGTTCAGATCCTTGCAACGCTTGCCAGTATCCTTCCTACAAGAAGGGGAAGAATCATTTATCAATCATTAATGGCAATATATATTCTGGTGTGATCGGTTGAGATATAATGTAGTTCTGAGTATATTGGCTTCTATTTTATGGTTGCTTTCCGGATGTATGGTCATCCCATTATTTGTTGCTATTTATTACGGAGAACCACCCGAAACTTTTACTCTTCCCCTCATTACCACAGTATTTTTTGCTACTCTTTTGACATTCTTTTTTGCAAGAAATGATGAGGAATGGAGTCTAAAGGAAGGTTTTTTCATAGTGGCAATGGGTTGGCTTGTAGCAGCAGTGTTTTGTTCATTTCCATACATGCTTGAAGGGGTGCCCCCGATAAGTGCCTTATTTGAATCCATGTCCGGAGTAACGGCCACCGGGGCGACCGCACTTACTGATATCGAGAGCCATAGCAAAAGCCTGCTCTTCTGGAGGGGCATGACCCAATGGCTTGGTGGTATGGGAATTATCATGTTGTTCATTGCCATCCTGCCAAAACTCGGCATTGCGGGACGGCAGATGTTCCGTGCAGAGGTTCCGGGTGTTCAGGAGGAACAACTGCGTCCGAGGATCAGGGAGACTGCTAAGATCCTGTGGGTCGTTTATATTGTGCTGTCCCTTGCAGAATTGATCTTCCTGAGCATTGCAGGATTGTCTCCTTATGATGCCATAACCCATACATTTACATGCATCTCATGTTCCGGTTTTTCGCCTTATTCTGACAGCATAGCAGCTTTCGGCGATCCTCTGGTTGAAGGTATTATTATGGTATTCATGTTCCTTGGCGGGGCAAACTTTGCTCTCCACTACAAAACAATGGTTTCTGATAAAAAAAGCCTGATAAAGGATCAGGAATTCAAGTTCTACTTTTCGATCGTTACGGTTGCGACCCTTGTTCTTGCTTATATGCTTCTCAGGACCGAGGTTTATTCGCTTGCTGATGCTTTCAGGTACAGCAGTTTTCATGTTGTTTCCATTCTCACAACCACAGGCTATGCGACAGCGGATTTTAATCTCTGGCCCGATTCATCCAGGTTTATACTTTTTTTACTGATGTTCATAGGAGGATGTGCAGGTTCCACTTCAGGCGGTGTGAAAATAGTGCGTTTGCTTCTTCTGCTAAAATACGCACAGAAAGAACTTTTCAGGGTAATTCATCCAAAAGCTATCAGACCAATTCACTTTAACAACAGAGTAGTTCCTGAAGATGTTATACATGCCATTGTGTCTTTTATGGTAATATATATCATGATCTTCGTTGCCAGCTCAACCCTACTTTCCCTCATGGGAATGGATTTTGTGACTTCCCTGAGTGCCTCCATTGCAACCCTTGGAAATGTCGGACCAGGACTTGGCATTGTAGGTCCCATGGCCAATTTTGATGCTATACCGGATCTGGGCAAGTTGATCCTTATCGCTAATATGTGGATCGGAAGGCTTGAGGTGTTTACGGTTATAGTGCTGCTGATGCCGGCTTTCTGGAAGCGTTGAGTTATAAGAAGATGTCTTGATCTGATAGAACTCAAGTTCAGATCATGACTTCGCTCTTTTCCTAATAACTCTGGCTTTTTAAAAGTGAGAATGGGTAGTTCCAACTTAGAAAGACGGTACGGTCCCACCTTACCGTAATCTCACCCATTCCCCACTCCTCACTTCAGCACATCCACGAGCGCAACCCGCTCCACAACAAGAGAGGGTATCGTCTCCTCCCCCACAGCTTCAAGCTCATCATCAGTGATGTCGAACTGTGAAAGGATCCCGTTCTTTTTTGAGGAGGAATACTCCAGCAGCGGCTGCTCAGAGATCAGTTCCCTCACCTCACCGGATGCAGCCCCCACCGCATCTCCGATGATCACGAACACTGCCCTGTTCTCGCCCTCTGTTAATCCCATGGAGAATGCCGTCCCGATCTGCCGCTTTCCAGAAGCATATCGCATGATCTCGACACCCAAGTCCTTTGCCACATTCCTATGTTCCCTCATGGCCCGGATGGCCTTCCGTATGGCAAGATCAAGATGCTCTGCCCCGGCTATCAGGTCAGCGTTCATGGCCTGCACTGTGACATCATGTGCCAGGGAGATGTTACGCAATCGATCGATGAACATGTGCAATTCATCGATAACAACTGTACCTTCAAGGATCTGCTGTTCCATGGAACATGATTATGTTCTGGTTCAATAAGTATAACGGTCGGATAGGACGGGAGATAAAGGGACGATCGGGAAGAAAGGAAACAATCACTCTCACTGTGAGAAAGGAGGTAGTGGATGGGTTGCTGCACACAGGATGAAATGGTGAGAGTGATTCATAGACAACCCTACAACAGAGTTTATGCATATAAACATACCTATTTGGATAGTATATATTATCTATATAGATAATTAACTGTGCCGGTTCCGTTGAGGGTTACAAGATGCTTCACCAATCCATATATAAGGAGTGAACGAATAGATGTTCACTCAAATATTCCAAAAATATCAGGTGATCTGCAATGTACCATTTAGAATGCATAGAATGCGGCAAGACATACTCAAAGACCGATGTCCTCTACACATGTGAATGCGGGGGACTACTGGATGTGATCTATGATTATTCCACCATTGAACTGGATATGGATGCCCTAAAAACAGAGTGTCCCTCGGTCTGGAAATATAAGGACCTCCTTCCGATCAAGCAGAAACCTGTATCCATACAGGAAGGCGGGACACCGCTCTACAAATGCGACCGGCTTGCTGAAAAGATCGGGGTCAGGTCACTGTACGTCAAGCATGAGGGAATGAACCCCACCGGCTCGTTCAAGGACAGGGGCATGACCGTTGGCGTGTCAAAAGCCATCGAACTCGGAATGGAGACCGTGGCCTGTGCGTCCACAGGGAACACCTCGGCCGCCCTGGCCATCTACGGCGCCAAAGCAGGTATTCCTGCAGTAGTACTGTTGCCGGAAGGTAAGGTCGCACTTGGCAAGGTCGCCCAGGCTCTGATGCATGGTGCAAAAGTATTGAGCGTCCGTGGGAACTTCGATGAAGCCCTTGATCTGGTGCGCGAACTCTGTGATGAGGAGAGGATATACCTGCTCAACTCGATCAACCCATATCGGCTGGAAGGCCAGAAGACCATCGGCTTTGAGATCGTGGACCAGCTTGGATTTGAGGTACCGGACAGGGTCGTACTGCCTGTGGGTAATGCAGGTAATATCACCGCCATCTACAAAGGGTTCAAGGAGTTCATGAAGCTCGGCATCACAGACCGTGTTCCGAAGATGACGGGCATTCAGACCGAAGGATCATGTCCCATAGTCAGAGCCGTAAGAGAAGGGGCCGACGATATTATACCCGAGAAGAATCCCGAGACCATCGCAACCGCCATACGTATCGGGAATCCGGTGAATGCACGTAAGGCCCTGAAGGCCATCTACGAGTCAGAAGGTACTGCTGAAAGTGTCACGGACGATGAACTTGTGCAGGCACAGAAATGGCTGGCCCAGCTGGAAGGTATCGGTGTCGAACCTGCCAGTGCGACATCAGTGGCAGGTCTTAAGAAACTGGTCGATTCCGGCGTGATCGGACACGATGAAACCGTTGTGTGCGTGACCACAGGGCACCTGCTCAAGGATCCGGAAGAGGTCATCAGCGTCTCTGCCGAACCTATCGTGGTGGACGCCACCATCGAAGCCATACGCAAAGTTGTACTGGATAACTAAGACCACCAGAATGCACCGGAGTAGTACCATGCAGCAGGATTATAATCCACACCAGATCGAGGAAAAGTGGCAGGAGAGATGGATCAGCAGCCGTGTGTTCGAGCCCGAACCCGACGAGCGGGATAAGTTCTTTATCACGATCCCATACCCCTACCTGAATGGGAACCTCCATGCCGGACATACCCGGACCTTCACCATTGGCGACGTCGTGGCGCGACACAAGAGGATGCTGGGATATAATGTTCTCTATCCAATGGGTTTCCATGTGACCGGCACGCCCATCGTTGGACTTGCCGAGCTAATCTCGAACCGGGACCCTCAGACCATAAAAGTATATTCCGAACTCCATGGGATACCCATGGATATCCTCAATGACCTGGTCACTCCGGAAAGGATCGTGGATTATTTCAAGGTTCAGGCTGAACATGCGATGCGCCAGATCGGATATTCCATTGACTGGAGGCGAAAGTTCACCACCACAGATCCAACCTATAAGAAGTTCATCGAGTGGCAGTACAATGTGCTTCATGAGAAGGATTTGATCGTCAAGGGTTCGCATCCTGTTAAATGGTGCCCCAACGATAACAACCCGGTGGAGGACCATGATATCCTTCACGGAGAAGGGGCGACCATTGTTGATTACACGCTTATAAAATTCAATTACGATGGCATGATACTGCCCTGTGCGACCCTGAGGCCGGAGACCACCTTTGGTGTGACGAACCTGTGGATCAATCCTGATATTACTTACGTGAAGGCCAGGGTCCGGAAGGATGACAATGACGAAGTCTGGGTGGTCAGTGAGGAAGCATACAACAAACTGACGTTCACAGACCATGAAGTAGAGTTTATTGAGACCGTGGATCCAAAAGAGTTCATCGGCATCAATGTGATCAATCCCCTTACAGGTGACAAGGTCATCACCCTGC
Organism: Methanobacteriota archaeon; assembly: GCA_034659615.1. Lineage (GTDB taxonomy): Archaea > Halobacteriota > Methanosarcinia > Methanosarcinales > Methanosarcinaceae > JAIOTO01. The sequence goes on from JAYEHR010000016.1 coordinate 21,820, forward strand.
CCGCCTCCTTTGTGAAGGGAGGGAATGGAAGCGGTGTCGTGATGAGCGTGCCTGCACATGCACCATATGACTATCTGGCATTGCATGATCTCTATGACCGGGACCTGAGTGAGTATGGTATCACCCAGGATCTGCAGGATCTTAAGTTCACCTCCCTTATCAAGGTCCCCGAATTCGGCGAGTTCCCAGCTATTGAGGCTGTGGAACAGTACAATGTGAAGGACCAGGATGATCCTGCTGCCAAGGAGGCCACGAAGGTAGTCTACCGTCGCGAGTTCCATGGAGGGGTCCTGAAGGAGATCACCGGCAAATATGCAGGGATCAGCGTTTCCAAGATCAAGGATATACTTACCAGGGATCTTATAGAGGATGGTATCGGAGAGGTGTTCTATGAGTTCAGTGAACCTGTGGTCTGCCGCTGTGGCACATCATGTGTCGTCAATATGGTCAAAGGACAATGGTTCCTGAACTATTCGAACCCGGAGTGGAAGGACAAGGTGTATCGCTGCATTGAGAACATGGACATCATACCGGGAGAACTACGCACCGAGTTCAATAATAAGGTGGACTGGCTCAAGGACAAGGCCTGTGCGCGGAAGAAGGGACTGGGCACCAGGCTTCCCTTTGACCAGAACTGGCTGATCGAATCCCTGGGGGATTCCACCATCTACATGTCATATTATGTCCTGGCCAAGTTCATTGCCGAAGGCATTGAACCGGACCAGCTGATCCCCGAACTCTTCGACTATGTACTACTCGGGAAGGGGAATGCCGAGAACGTGGCCAGTCTGAGCGGCATCGAGACCGCTACCATTGATCACATGAAACGTGATTTCGAGTACTGGTATCCTGTGGACCTGAGATCGTCAGGCAAGGACCTGATCCCCAACCATCTGCTGTTCTTCCTTTTTCACCATGTGGCCATATTCGATGAGGACAAGTGGCCACGGTCGATCGCCATCAATGGGTTCGTTTCCCTTGAGGGGGAGAAGATGAGCAAATCCAAGGGACCGCTGCTTACTCTGGAAGAAGCAGTGCATCAATACGGTGCCGATATCTCAAGGATGTACATCCTGTCCAGTGCCGAGCAGACCCAGGATGCCGACTGGAAGAATGCCGGTATCGAAACTGCCAGACGACAGATGGATAAATTCTATTCCCTTGCAAAGGAGATCATCGATTCGGGCGCAACATCCGGCATGGGAGAGGACCTGGCCCTGGTTGATCGCTGGATGATGAGCCGTTTGCAGCAGCGGATACTCGAGACGAATGAGTCGCTGAGCTTGATACGTACCCGGCATGCACTGCAGAACTCGTTCTTCCTGTTGCTCAATGATGTCAGGTGGTACCAGCGCAGAGGCGGTACAAGATTACTCTACGATATACTGGACATATGGGTACGTCTGATGGCACCGTTCACACCTCACCTGTGTGAGGAGATATGGAGCAATATGGGCCATGGGGACAATGATCCAATTTCCCTGACGTCCTATCCAGTCTACGATGAGACGCTGGTGGATAACAGTGCGGAACTTGCTGAGGAACTGGTCAGCAGTACCCTCTCTGATATTGAGGAGATCGTCAAGGTCACCGGTATCACACCGACAAAGGCGATCCTGTACACGTCTGCTAGCTGGAAGATAAAGGCCTATCAACTTGCACTCTCGATGCAGAAAGCAGGAGGACTCAACCCTGGCACCCTGATCAAGACCCTGATGTCCGATCCCGATATGCGACAATACGGCAAGGAGGTCCCGAAGTTCACAAAGAAACTGGTCGATGATGTCATGGGCATGAAGGAGGAAATGGTCGAGAGGCTCTTAGAGGCTGAATTTGATGAGCTGAAGACCCTTCAGGAAGCCGCCAGTTTCTTTGAAGACGTGATCGGGTGTCCAGTGGACGTGTTCGGCGCCGATGATGCGGAATACGATCCCGAGAATAAGGCACGGTTCGCAATTCCGATGCGACCTGCTATATACCTGGAGTGATGGGTCGGGTGTTATGCCCGACCATATCATATAGCCAAAGTTGGGATACAGATGAGTAACTCTATTCTTTCAGAGGGATCTTTGGTATTAATATCATCATCGACAGGAGTTAGGGATGTGCCGGGGTTCAGACATTGTTGCTGAAAGCAGGGCGTTAATATTCGACAACGTCATTTATGAGTAACCAGTACCATAGGGGTAGGTAATTTATTGTCCTACCTGCCACATTTTCCTGATCAAAAAGATCAGAGGTTATTATAGTACCTTCTTGCAGT
>JAYEHR010000017.1:0-5705 GCA_034659615.1 Methanobacteriota archaeon
AAATTCGTCTGATCGGAAGAATTCAGGTCTGAATTGCGGTCAGAGCGGTATATTCTTGTGTTAGATGGATGTAGTGGTTGTATATCAAAGCTTTCCCGACGGTCTCTTTGTAGGATTATTATCGATACAAACAAAACTAAGAACAACACACATATTAATTTTGAGTGTAAAATTTGGGCTATAAAATAAGGGGTGGAATTTAATGAATGAAGAGAAAACTTCCAAGGTTTTAACTACTGCTTTTGGAATTCCGGTGGGTGATGATCAGAACAGCCTCACATCCGGAGAACGCGGACCAGTTCTCATGCAGGACATACACCTGTTGGAGAAACTTGGTCATTTTGACCGTGAACGCATCCCTGAGCGTGTGGTGCATGCCAAAGGCGCAGGTGCTGGCGGCTATTTTGAAGTGACTGACGATGTGACCAGATACACAAAAGCCAAGTTCCTGTCTGAAATAGGAAAACGTACTGAAGTTTTTGTCCGCTTTTCCACCGTGGGTGGAGAAAAAGGTTCTGCCGATGCAGCAAGGGATCCACGTGGATTTGCTGTGAAGTTCTACACCGAAGATGGAAACTATGACCTTACAGGTAACAACACCCCTGTGTTCTTCATTCGGGACCCATTGAAGTTTTCTGATTTTATTCATACACAGAAGCGACATCCTGCTACAAACTGCAAAGATCCAGACATGTTCTGGGACTTTCTTTCTCTAACCCCGGAATCAATTCATCAGGTTACGATCCTCTTCTCAGATAGGGGTACACCTGCCACCTACCGCAACATGAACGGATACTCAAGTCACACCTACAAGTGGTACAATGACAATGGGGAATACTTCTGGGTACAGTACCATTTCAAGACTGAGCAGGGCATAAAGAACCTTACCCGCGAGGAAGCAGAAATTTTAAGCGGAACGGATCCTGATCATGCCACTAGAGATCTCTATGATGCTATCGAGAGAGGCGACTATCCTTCCTGGACCCTTGAGATGCAGATCATGACTCCAGCGCAGGCCGAGGAATATCGTTTTGATATCCGCGATATAACCAAGGTCTGGCCACACGGTGACTTCCCAACTATCGAGATAGGTAAATTGGTACTTAACAGGAATCCGGCTAATTACTTTGCCGAAGTGGAACAAGCTGCCTTTAGTCCAGGTAATTTGGTACCAGGCATTGATATTTCGCCAGACAAGATGCTGCAAGCCAGGGTTTTCTCATACCACGACACCCATATTCACCGTCTGGGTCCCAACTATCATCTGATCCCTGTGAATGCTCCCAAAAACGCACCAGAAATCAATTATCAGCGTGATGGATTTATGCGAATTGATGCCAATGGAGGCGGCGGACCCAATTACTGGCCCAACAGTTTTGATGGTCCTGCTCCAGATCCTGATGCTCTGAAACCACCATTTGAAGTATCCGGAAAAGTAGACCGCACGCCTTATAACCACCCCAATGATGACTTCATACAGGCAGGCAACCTGTATCGTGACGTTATGGATGATCAGGCTCGTGAGAACCTTGTGGGCAATATTGTATCTAATCTCTCAGGCGCGCAAAAACGCATTCAACTCAGACAGACTGCTCTGTTCTTCAAGGCCGATTCCGATTATGGGATCCGTGTAGCTGAAGGCTTGTGGCTGGATGTAAAGGAAGTTGAGCGTCTTGCCAATATGACCCAAAAAGAGCGGACAAAGGCTACTGAAAAGTAAAACTGTATTGTAATGAAATTCCAATTTTCCACTGTATATCTGGAAAAATTCAGTTTTACGGTGGAATATTTAAATCAATTTTTCATACGTTATATCCATGCCTACATATTAATTTATTCAGCACATTCTTGATTCGATCTCCAGTTTACATCAAACCCTATTTTACGCAATCTTTCAGCCAGCCATCACATCTTTCCTGAACATCCTTTCTTTGAGCATCCCGTATTCATCAAAACATACCCAGGAAGTCAATAATATACTCAATGTGACACATGTTACAGTAGAAGCATAAACCCCCACCATCACGGCGATCTGATACTTGATAGCAAGCATGGGCATGGAACCGGCGATAAGCTGACCGGTCATCATTCCCGGAAGGTGCACGATACCTATAGTAGAAATATCCCCTACCGCCGGTTTCAGTGCTGAACGCAGTCCCGTTCTCAGATATGGCAGGAGAGCTTCATGCATTTTCGCACCGAAGGACAGGCTTGAAATGTAGCGATTTTGGTTTCTTTTCAGACTGCTGTAGAAGTTGCTCACACCGATGATATTTCCGCTTAATGAGTTACCAAGCAGTATTCCGCCAATGGGAATGAAATACCGGGCTTCAAATACATTGAACAGGTCAATGACAAAGAAATTAATGTACAGCAAGATCAGCAGATTCCCGAACAGGAAAGAAGCAAGAACCGGAAGGTAAAGAGATCTGAAATTCATTCCCTGCCGCTGTATGGACTCGAATGCAGCAAAGCAGATCATCATCAGGAACCATAATAGGGTCAATACCGGATTGTTCATATCGAATATAACGGTCAGGAATAAACCGGCAAGGAATAACTGTACTGTCATCCTGAAAATGGCGGTCAGGGATTCCCTCTCCATCCTGAGCTTTGTAACCCTCATAATGGCTATAGGGATGGCAAGGAGAATAAAACCAAACAAAAGCCCTACATAAGTGATATCATCTGCCACACGAACCACTGCCGTCAACATAAATACTGGAGGTTCCATCTCTTTCCCAAACATCATCATGGGATACGACAAACAGCGTCCATTTCTCATTCTGCAGGAAGTAATCCACGACCTTGTCCTTAAGCTCCGGATCCAATGCAGAGGTCACTTCGTCAAGCAAAAAAATTTCCTTTCCCAAAAGGATGGAGATTATCAGGCAAATCCGTTGTTTTTCCCCTCCGGACAGGTCCTCAAACCTGTTGTATAACAGGGATCTGTCCAGTTCGAAATACTCAAGCAATGAATTGCGTTTGTTGTGATATTTCATTCCATGATTGTTGTGATAGTGAAAAATTTCATTGACCAGGTCCTTAACAATGCCTTCCCCGATATCAGTATCCTGTGATACATAAGCAATCTCTTTTCTGACATCCCAGACGGTCTGGGAACATACATTACGGTCCCTGAAAAAAACATCACCCTCACCTGTTCTGACAATCCCCAGAAGGATTTTCAGAAGCGTGGACTTACCCGTCCCCGACTTACCTTTGAGAAGGATCTTGTCGCCTTTATTAATTGTCAGGTTAAAATCAGAAAAGAGACAGGAACCATTAAAACTTACACCCACATCCCTGTATTGTATCAATTCCGAAGTCATGATGATCCATCTCCCATGATATATTTCCAAAAGGCACCAGTTCCAAAATTTCGTAACACGAATTTTATCAACATTAAAAATGTTCCTATCGGAGAGAATATTCAAGTTAATACATATCGATAGGATGTTTTTTTTCTTATTTTTGTGATAGCATATAGGTTATTTTGATTACGGGTTTCTTGGTATACTTTATATTTCAGAATATGTTGTATAAAATATATGAATATTGTTACAGAATAATAACACTATAGTCATATCAAGTTGGAAAAAAGCGTATAATTGTAACACTCGCAGAGAATCACAGGGTTTGTTTACAGTCAAAACACAGAAAGCTTATACATAACAAAGACCTTAGTAACAATAAGAAGATCTCAACCAAAAAAAACGGCCTGATCGAAAAAACCGGAGTCATAGTTCACATGCTGGCAGCATTTATCACACTTTTTGCAGTCATAATCATATCACTTATTATCACACGTGTAGCAACGATAGCGTTAACCCTTACCGGCATGTCCTGGGAGGTGGCACGTTTCCAGGCCCGTTCGGCCTTTACAGGCGCAGGGTTCACCACGGCCGAATCCGAAAAGATGATGAGACACCCGATACGTCGGCGAATCCTTATGATACTGATGCTGGCAGGGAATGCAGGAATCGTGACGGTTATCGCTTCTGCTGTCCTGGTGTTTGTAAATCCGGCATCTGAAACATGGCAGAGTCATATTCTGGTGATCATTATAGGTGTAACCATTCTTCTGGCCTTTACACAAAGTAAAAGGGTTGACAAACATCTTACCCGCATCATCGTTCTTATGCTGAGAAGATGGACGGAGGTGGAATCGTCCGATTCTGCAAGTCTCATGTACCTAGGAGGTGACTATCAGGTCTCCGAACTTGAGGTAGAATCCGAGGACTGGCTGGCAGACGAAACACTCGCCGATCTCCATCTGCGTGATGAGGGCGTACTTGTCCTAGGTATCCAGAAACCAGGTGGACAATACCATGGCGCTCCTATCGCATCGACCCGGATAAGGGCCAGTGATGTTCTGCTGCTCTATGGAAGGGGAGAGGCAATACATACACTTGATCGACGCCGCAAAGGCCTGAGGGGTAAAGTTGACCATGCTGAAGCGGTTGACCAGCAAAAGCAGGTTATCAAAGAGCAGGAAGCACGTGACAGCACTACTTGACCACTGTCGAATATGATGATCCGTCCTCGCTAAGATATTGCCGCAAACAAAATCCCATTTACCGGACCCTGACAGCTACTTTCAGATCTCAAACCTTCACCCTGCCTCCGGTCACACCCTGTATTGCACACACAAATTCCTCATCCACCCCCACCCTTAACTCCACCACAAATTCGACTGCATCAGAGTAATCCTCCGTACAGATGCTCCCGTATTCCATTACAAGACGCCTCACAGCCTGAGCATCCGGATAATCACAGCGGATCGTAAGACGTACAGTCTCATGTACCTCAACGATGCCAGCATTCTCAATAGCTTCGATGGCAGTCTCCCGATAGGCCCTGGACAGTCCCCCGAATCCCAGTTTGATACCACCAAAATATCGGGTTACCACCACAGCTAGCCTGCTGAGCCCCTTTAGCTCCAGAACCCTGAACACAGGTTTGCCAGAGCTTCCTGTGGGTTCGCCGTCATCATCATATCTGGTGGCAAGCTCACCGCTGTCTTTTATCAAATAGGCCGATACATTATGGGTAGCATCGCTGTGTTCCTCTTTGATCCGTTTGATGAAAGCCCTGGCCTCCGCTTCATCCCCGACAGGCTCCGCATAACCTATAAAAATGGAGTTCCTGAACTCTTTTCGGGATGTGCCCCGAGCTTCAAGGGTCTTGTAGCAGGACAATGTATTCACCTCGATCAGCTTACCTCTTCAACACATCCCTAAACTGCACCCACTTACGTGTCATGATCACGGTCTTATCCGTTTCACTGACCACTTTTTCAGGGAACACACCCAACAGGAAGTTCTTCAGGAACGGTTCGGTGGTAGCACCCAGGAACACAACATCGTGTACCTTCGCCTCTGCAGCAATAGCGGAAGGTGCATTGTCTGCCTGAACGAACTTTTTGATTGTGGGCAAACCCTTGAAATGACCCTCTAGCTCCTTGAAAGCACCTTCGGCTCTCTTTTTATCCATTGAAGAACTACCCACGTTCATTATTGTTATCCCGGCATTCTTCCGGACACCCAGGCCTCTGGCCAGCTCTGCTGCCAGGACAGCATGGGGACCTCCGGCAGTCGGAACCAGTATCTTGTGAATATCATCCCAATCCTTTCCTTCTTCGAACCGGAACATGACCACATCACATTTTGCCTTGAGAAGTATTGGATCAATGGTACTTCCAA
>JAYEHR010000018.1:0-23888 GCA_034659615.1 Methanobacteriota archaeon
AATAGACATAGTCCAGCAACAGACCAAAGAGCAGGGTAAAAATGGCAATGACCGCAAGATAGATCGCTGTGAACTTTTTTCCAAGAAACTTTCCCACAACAGCAATGGTTGCCATATTGGTGGCAGGACCTGCAAGCAGGAACACGAACGCGGTACCTGGACTCATCCCCTTTGCAACCAGGGCAGCAGCAAGGGGTGTAGAGCCAGTGGCGCAGATATAGAGAGGGATGCCAACGAAAAGCATGATGACCATGGAACCAATACCCCCTCCAAGATATGAGCTGATCAGGGTCTGGGGAATAGCATATGAGATCACGCCGGCAAGGAATATGCCAACAAGAAGCCATTTTGAGATGTCGCCCAGCAACTGGACATAAGCATATATCATGCCAGCCATCAAACGGCCGGTGAATGAAGTATATCCATTCCGAGAGTAGGCACAGGAATCACAACCACACGAATCCGAAGCCTTTTTGAGCATAGTTAGTTGACCACTCACGTCCTGTGATGTACCATCATCATCCAGAATATTGCCCGCTATCCCTGCCGCAATGGCGGTCGTCAGGCTGGCAAGGGGACGAAAGAAGGTCATGATAGGATCAAGGAGCGCATAGGTTATGGCAATGGAATCCACTCCGGTCTGAGGTGTCGAGATCAGGAAGGACAAAGTTGCTCCTCTGTTTGCCCCCTGCTGTTTCAGGGAGATGGCTGCAGGTATCACCCCACAGGAGCAGAGAGGGAGGGGGACACCTAACAGAGATGCATTGATCACCGAACGTATCCTTCCTGCCGAATTCCCCAGATATTTCATCACCATCTCGTCCGGCACAAGAACGTGTAGCAGACCCGCTATCCCGAATCCAAATATTAGGTAGGGGGCAGCTTCTAGGAATATATTCCATGATTCAATGAGGACACCCTGAATAATATCGTAAAGTATGTTGATAGAACCTGTCATTGAGACCATCCGAAGTTGAATGCCATGCTATGACCCTACAAAAACTAAGAATGTATGACAGTATTGCGAACAAGAATATAATCTTTTCCGATTGGAACTATTCTGATCGTTGAATATCTATGGACATTGGGAGGTAGAAGGATTCCCTGGAACTCAACCACCATTGAAAGATGGATGTTAGAGATATCAAAAAGGTAGAAGTACAAATGGATACGCTGAACGAACAGATGCATAGAAGCCATACTCAGATCATATTTACAGGATATACGTGTGAGGAAAATAAAAACAGTGATCAGGTTCTGTCTCTTCATCCTCATTGTGGGGCTGTTCATGCAACCGGCCTTTGCTGATACTGCAGGATCCCAGATCCATAATGGATCCGATCTGAAAGCAGACAGTTCTCCCAAGATCCTTGTTTTGCATTCATATTATCCCACCTTTGAATGGTCCAATATGATCACAAAGAGTATTCGAGATACATTTGCTGGATCGAATTATTCAGAGGCAGAGATATATCTTGAGTACATGGATGCGAAACGCCATCCAGAGAAAGAATATATTGACAGCCTTGCAGAAGTATACCGCCACAGGTACACTGACCCCGATGAATTTGACCTGATCATCTGCACGGACAACCATGCAATTGATTTTATTTGTTCAGATGATGACATTGAGATCTTTCCGGGGGTCCCGATTGTGTTCTGTGGTGCCAATTCCTATGACTCCAAATGGAAGAAGAACAGACCGCTTCTGACAGGAATCGTGGAGACCATTGAACCAGCCGACACACTGAATACAATGCTTAAGCTGCATCCCAACACAAAAAGGATACTGGTGGTAAGTGATAATCACACACTCACATCTCTGATCGTGACCGACTTTGGGGAAGGTGTATCTGATGAGGACAAGCCGTTGCTTTTTGAGCGTTTCAAGCGTGTTGGTAAAAAAGGCGTAAAGGGAACCGGACTCGGTCTTGCCATAGTCAAGAGGATCGTCGATCTGCACGGCGGCAGTGTCGGTATCGAGGATAACCCGCAGGGGCAGGGAAGCGTGTTCTGGGTGAGCGTGAGAAAGACATGATACCGTTATGGGGCTGGTAGTATTCTCCTTATATCATGCCCATGACAACGACAACGAAAGAGATACCGATTCCCCCAATGACCAGCCAGTCAGCCTTCCTCATCCGCAGTTCGAACAGGGAGGTCCGATACCGGCCCTGGTAACAGCGGCTGTCCATTCCCATTGCGATCTCCTCTGCTACCCGCAGCGAACCTGTGAGTACGGGGACGACCATTGACATCATACCCGGATAGAAGTTCCTGCGAATTCCCAGACCCCGGGAGAGCTGGGCGTTTTGGACATCCCTGGCATGCATGAGCAAGACCGGCACAAAGTGGATGGACAGGGACATCATCGTTGCTATCTCAAAGGAAGTGACCCCCAGATACTTCAGGGGGAGAGGGCGGAGCAGATGTTCGATGCCATTTGTGAGAATTGCAGCCCGTGTGGTCGAGGTGAGTACAGATGCATACAGGATGAGTAGAATGAAACGGCTGGTGACAAGTGCTCCCTTTATCAGGCCCTCAACTGTGGGTTGCAGCCATCCCAAGGTGAAGAGAGGTATGCCCGATGTCAGGAACAGCTGCACCATGAAAATGAACGTGAAGAATAATAACATGGGCCTCAGTGACCTGAGATGATGCCATATCCCGACCCTGCCCACAGGACAGAGAATGAGAAATAACAGAGCTACAGCACCGAAATGTAACACTGTCGCCGATCTGAAGATGAGGATACTGAGAGCCATGACCGTAAGGATCTTGGTGCGAGGGTCCAGCCGATGAATAAATGACGTCCCTGGGACATAGTTGAACATCATATCAGGCATTGCCATGCCCCCTTCTATTCTTCAATGCCCTGCTGATCTGATCAAAGGCATCGTCCACAGAATGGACACTGTCGGATACATCGAGTCCGCACGAACGGAGGTGTCTCATCAACTGGGTGATCGCCGGCACCGGCGTGATAATTGATGCAAGATATTGATCAGGTGCCCCTTCAAAAGCCACCCTCCCCGCTTTGAGGAGTATTATCCTGTCCACGTGAGTGAGGATATCGTCAAGATCATGTGACACAACTACGACGCCCATTCCTTTGGCCCGTATCTTATCCAGTGTACCAAGAAGATTTCTCCTGCTCATGGCGTCCAGTCCTGATAATGGTTCATCCAGTACCAGGTATGATGGGGAGAAGGCAAGCACGCCAGCCAGGGCCACGAGCCGCATCTGACCACCACTCAGATCAAAGGGCGAGGAGGAAAGGAGGCGCACATCAAGGCCGACCTGCTTACAGGCATTGTGTACGCGTTCTTCAAGCTCGGTCCCACTGACACCGAAGTTCGATGGACCAAAAGCGATGTCCTCGTAGACTGTCCTGCAGAACAGTTGCTTTGATGGATGCTGGAACAACATGCCGATCCGTTCCTTTACCCTCCTATCCGTAGCGGCCATGCCGTCCACCCCAACCGCCCCTGAATCCGGCCTGAGGAGACCATTGAAGTGTTTGACCAATGTGGATTTGCCACAACCCACCTCCCCCACGATGCCAACGAACTCTCCCTTGTGGATCGTGAGAGTGATGTCGTCAAGGACGGGAGCCTCACAGGAGCCTTTTTTGTATGCGAAACTCAGGTTATTCACATCGATCGACATATCTCATCCCCCAGAGCGGGTATCGAAGATGGACAAATGTCTCCCTGCAACAGACCTGCTCGCTTCAGTCTACCTGCCAGTTCTATGATGGGAGGCACGTCCAGGCCCATGTTACCGAGAGTGGCGTCCTCGAACACGTCGGCAGGGTTGCCGTCGAAAACGATCCTGGCATCATCCATTACCACTACCCGATCCGCATGGAAGATCTCATCCAGTCTATGCGTCACATGGACGATGGTGATACCTTGTTGATGGAGGTGTTCAACAACCTGAAGCACCCTGGATCGTGAGGCAGTATCGAGCATGGAAGTGACCTCATCAAGGACGATACATTCGGGATCCATGGCAAGAACGCCTGCGATCGCTGCTTTTTGCATCTGTCCACCGCTCAGTTCCAGGGGCGAGGAATCACAGTAGATGGTGAGGTCCATTTCCTCGAGGACGCGATCCACACGCTGCCGGATCTCGGATTGGGAACATGCCAGGTTCTCAAGGCCGAAGGCAACGTCTTCCAGAAGGGTGGCGCCCACGAACTGTGTGAGGGGATCCTGAAATACCATACCCACTTTCCGACGGATCGTCCAGGTATTGGCCAGATCACGCGTATCCATACCACACACGTACACCGTCCCCTCTGCCGGCATCAGGAGAGCATTCATGTGCCGGACAAGAGTGGATTTACCACTGCCATTGCCACCGATAATGGCTACGAACTCGCCTTTGTTGATGTGGAGCTTCACATCGTCCAATGTCAGGACATTGTTGGAGTAGCGGTGACAGAGACCCTCAATGTCGATCATTTTCTCATATATCATATCTCGTTGATATTATTGCAGCCACGATGGCCTTCATCACGTCCGCAGGCAAGAAGGGAACGGCCCCTAACGCAATCGCAGTTGTGATATCCAGATGAGCAACGAATGCCAGCTGGGCGACACCCAGAATATAGATCACGATCAGACCTACAAACATATAGAGTATGTTGACCACGATGTGAGATGGTGGTCTGTGTTCAAAGAGGAATCCGATCAGACCTGCTGCAGCGATAAAGCCAACCAGGTACCCGCCTGTGGGACCAAGCAGGATACCAAAACCAGAACCACCACCTGAAAAGACGGGGAGGCCGACGATGCCCAGCAGTACATAGATGATCATGCTGATCATTCCCCACCTGGCCTTGAGCATGGAACCGGCCATGAATACGAACAGTACCTGTAAAGTGATGGGGACCGGTCCAATAGGGATGATCATGAAGGCACCAACTGAGGTCATTGCGGCAAAGAGGGATGCATAGACCATCTTTCGCACGGGAGAAACATTGTTCGTGGAAATATCAGTATTGATGTTAACCATATTTCATAAATGGTTAACGGCACTTATAAACGTTCGTATCGGGAAATTCGATCGTTACAAGAACAGCACCGACCAAAACTGTCAGAAAAGAAAACATGTGGGAGGGTGTGCCTATCCACACACCTCCCGAATATTATTGTGTGCTCTTAGAAGCCCGTATCCATGTCCATATCCATGCCGGACAGGTCGGGTGCCGGGCCACCAGCTCCTTTGGCAGATGCGACCACGTCATCGATCCTCAGGATCATGACAGTAGTCTCAGTGGCTGCATTGATGGCCTGGGTCTTGATGCGCAGGGGTTCCACGACATCGTTCTCCCACATATCCACGACCTTGCCTGTGTAAACGTCCAGACCTGCATTCTTGTTGCCGTCCTCATGCTGGGAACGCAATTCGACAAGTTTGTCAATGGAATCCAGACCGGAGTTCTCTGCCAGGGTCTCAGGTATGATCTCGAGCGCTTCGGAGAACTTGCTGACCGCAAGTTGCTCTCGTCCTGTCAGAGTGGATGCGTATTCGGAAAGCCTTAGTGAGAGTTCGATCTCCGGGGAACCGCCGCCCACCACGATCTTCTCATCCTCGATGGCCACACCAACGACACGCAGAGCATCGTTAAAGGCACGCTGCAGGGCATCGACCACATGCTGGGTGCCACCGTGCAGAATAACAGTAGTCGTCTTGGGGTTCTTGCATCCGGTGACATAGGTCGTCTTGACGCCCTTGATATCCTTTTCCTCAACAAGTGTGGCCTCTCCCAGATCATCGGCAGTGATCTCGTCGATGTCCTGGATGTTCGTGGCACCTGTTGCTCTGCAGAGCCTCTTTAGGTCACTCTTCTTGACCCTTCTGGTGGCATAGACGCCTGCTTTCTCAAGATAGTACTGTGCAAGGTCATCGATTCCCTTCTGACAGAATACCACATTTGCACCACTGTCTATGACCTTGTCAGCGATCGCCTTGATCATCTTCTCTTCCTGATCAAGGAACATCTGCATCTGGTCCGGAGAGGTGATCTTGATCTCTGCGTCCATATCTGTCTTACGGAACTCGAGGGGTACGCTCAGGACCAGGATCTTAGCGCCCTCGATCTTCTCCGGCATGTTCGGATGGGATCTGGACTTGTCTATTACAAGACCATCGACAAGCTGTGAGTTGCTGATGCTTGCTCCAGCCTGTTTCTCGATCTTGATATCATCGATATCTGCTACCAGTCCTGAATCAGTCTCTTCGACAACAGACCTGACAGCATCGACCGCAAGATCGGAAAGTATGTCCTTGTAACTTTCTGAACCCTTACCAGTGACCGCCGTGGATGCGATCTTTTTGAGACCTACAGTATCATCTGGAGAGATAGCAATGGTGATCGTATCAAGGATCTCGGCGGATTTCTTTGCAGCTTCACGGTAACCGGCGGCAATGAGGGTGGGGTGAACACCCTTTGCAATAAGTTCCTCGGCCTTTGCAAGCAGCTCGCCCGCAAGGACCGCGGCTGTGGTCGTACCATCTCCTACCTGATCATCCTGGGACTTTGCTACCTCGACGATCATCTTTGCCGCCGGATGCTCGATGTCCATTTCCTTCAGTATGGTTGCGCCATCGTTCGTGATGACCACATCGCCCATGCCGTCCACAAGCATCTTGTCCATTCCCTTGGGACCAAGAGTGGTACGCACAGCATTTGCAACGGCCTTCCCTGCCATGATGTTGTTGCTCTGGGCATCCCTGCCCCGGGTTCTCTGACTTCCTTCTCCTAAGATATAGATCGGCTGTCCAGCCATTTGTCCTGCCAATTTTTGACCTCCTTGTATAATCGTGATGCAATGATCTGAAACTCATCATTTGTTAGATGGAGCACAGTACATGCTCAGTATGTTCGTTGTAGATGAATGAACTTCTATATAAGGATAACCGATCAAAAAAAAGAGAGAATTTGATGTGTGTTGCCACACATCATATATGGAATTTATCTTCGTCTTGCGATCAGCACTGCTGCAAGCAAGCCGGCCAGGGCGATAAGAGCCTCAAATCCAGGTGTGCCCTGTGCGTCCTCCGATGGCTGTCCGGCGTCTTCTGATGTTGCTTTATCAGCTTTTATTTGTGCAATCTCTTCCTCAGATATCGCCCTATCACCTACTATCATAGGATCGCCAGTATATCCCAGAGATCCAAAGTCCATTGCCGCACCTTCAAGGTGGCAATCGATGCAATCAAGGGCGTTCTCTTTGGGTGCAACCTCGTGGTTTATGCTTTCATACAGTGCGGTTTCCACAAATTCATATTCCCCGCTGTATGGGACATCCACATAGTCCATACCAGCCCGAGCTGCTTTGTCCCAATCAAAACTAGTCCAGTAAGCGTTCTCGCCTCCGAACAGGTCAGGAATGATCAAGTAATGGTATTGTGCATCACTGATCTGCTTTCCCTCGTGGACCTTGAACGGATATATCTTGGAATCTTCATCATACCTGTCACCCAGTGGTTGAACAAGAACGGTCTTCGACTCCGGATCAAGTTCATCTCCCAGTAAGTACTTATCAAAGCTACCATTGAACCAGACGTACGTAGGAGTGACATTCATACCCCATACGAACTCGCCTTTCATCCTATGGTAGGTGGCTTTGCCATATTCATCTACAGGAATAAATTCCCTATCCTCACCTGCCTGGGACCAGTCCCAGTACATCTTTGTTGGCACTTCACGGGCATATGCAGGTATGTGGCATGTCTGGCAGGCTATCGAATTTGTGTGCTCGTTCAGACGTTCACCGTACTCCCCCTGATGAGGGGTTTCGCTATGACAATCTGCACACTGAACCCTGCATTCAGAACCTGGCTCACCAGCAAAACGTCCTGCGACATTGTGTGCGGTAGTTTTATGACAGTTCTGACACTCAAAATTCATGCCACCCATGTGTACATCGAGTTCCCGGGAAGGTTCCAGCAATGCTGAGGACATATCCCCATGCTTCACATTATCCCCTCCACCTCCATAGAAGTGACAGTTGCCACATGTAGCACGTGTGGGACTTCCTACACTCTGGGCCACTGCCGCCAGATCGACAGATGGATCGACAGCTCCTGCCCCGGTAGGGATCTTCTTGTAGGTGTTTGTGGTTTCGTGACACACAACACAATCAACGTTCGATGCATTGGTAAAATCAAAAGTGTTATCTTCCCAACCATACCCAGTATGGCAGGATGTGCAACGAGGTTCATTTGATGCAACTGCAACACAGAAGTTGTTGATCACAGTCCTCTTTCCCAGATCTGCAAACTTTTCTTCCTCACATCCACACTCTGCACAGGTTGACCAAAGCCAATGTGTGGAGTTCACCATGTCCGCTGCTTGCTCTGTATGACATGAGATACACTCAGCGGTCACATCCTGCCCGGTCTCATAGGGACCAGTCAGAAATGAGTGATTCATTTCTGTGGCTGTGGCAGGTATAGATAAAGCAAGCAAGCAGGCAAGCAAGCAAGCAAATCCAATATAATAGTTATATTTCATTAATTTCATTACAATTTCACCCACAGATATCTGTTAGATAGATTCTCAGATACATTATAAGATAACAGATTCATTTGTAGATGATAATATTTAAAGTCGAGGGGGTACTGATGGGAAATAGTCGCACCGCCCTTATCTGTATTGTAATCTTGGGCATAAAGAAAATAGTCACTTCGACGGGATCCAGATAAATTCAAATCCTGGCGAAGTGAAAGTGATGCACTGCGAACGTTACGTCCCGACCGAGAATTGAACTCGGGTCTAAGGCTCCGCAAGCCCCAAGGATATCCTCTACCCTACCGAGACAGTTTGGTACACATCTCTAATAGTGTTCTGTAATATAAATGTTATTGGCCATCGGATATGAAGGGATTCCATGCGTCATCTGCCCCCACAGCAATAAAAGTTATAATACTTCAATGAATGATTAATAGAACATGCCAATGACAATAGGCCTTGCCGGAAAACCAAATGCAGGAAAATCCACCTTCTTCAAGGCCGCCACCATGGCGGATGTGGAGATAGCGAACTATCCATTCACTACGATCAGCGCCAACCGCGGCATAACGTATGTGCGCACCACCTGCCCATGCATTGAACGAGACAAACGATGCGGCAACTGTAAGGACGGGATCCGTTTCGTACCCATAGAGATGATCGATGTCGCAGGACTTGTACCTGATGCCCACAAGGGTCGCGGGTTGGGGAATGCATTTTTGGACGATCTGCGGCAGGCCCAGGCCATCATCCACGTCATCGATGCATCGGGCTCCACGGACATCGAGGGCAACCCCGTGGATGTGGGCAGCCACGACCCACTGGACGATGTCGAGTTCCTGAACCGTGAGATCACAATGTGGATGAACGGGATACTCAAGCGTAACTGGGAGAAGCTGATGCGCAAGATCAAGGCCGAAGGCCTCAAGGCTGAACACGTGATCGCGGAGCAGTTGATGGGAGCGGGTGTGAGCGAAGTACAGGCACATGAGGCACTGATGCACTGCAAACTGTTCTCGGAATGCTCCACATGGACGGATGAGGAAATGCTTAAGCTGTGTGATGAGATCCGCACGATCAGCAAACCCACGATCATCGCTGCCAACAAGATCGATATCGCATCATCTGACAACATCAAAAGACTGAACGCCCTTGATATGATCGTGGTGCCGACATCCGCCGCAGCAGAACTCGCCCTGCGTACCGCCGCCACCAGTGGTATCATCCGCTACGACCCCGGTGATCCTGATTTTACTGTGATATCTGAGGAGTTGACCGATGCACAGAGGAAAGGACTGGAGAACATACACCATCTCATGGAACAAACGCAACCTTCCGGGTGCGGGATACAGGAATGCATCAACCAGGCCGTCTTCGACCTGCTTGACCTGATCGTGGTCTATCCGGTGGAAGACGAGGGCAAGTGGATGGACAAGAACGACAGGATGCTTCCGGATGCCTACCTCATGAAGAGAGGGGCGAGTGCCCATGACCTCGCATATCGTGTCCACAGCGATATCGGAGATCGGTTCCTGTATGCGGTGAACGCACGCACAAAGATGCGGCTGGGAGAGAAACACGAACTCGAGGATGGGGACGTTATCAAGATCGTATCATCCGCTAAATGACCTGCATTCTTAACCCGACGATAGTATGCAACTATCGAGATTAACACTGTATCAGAGGGGATGAAATGATAAGGTTACTGTATGAACGATACCTGTTGATGCTGATCCACAGGCACACAACGATGCCCGCTCACATCGCCGTCGTACTCTCAGAGACAGACCTGCTGCATCAGGACGGGTTCAACAAGCTCACAACCTTCATCGATTGGTGTAGAAAACTTGAGATCAAGATGCTCAGCTTCTACATCGATGTCCTGGACACCGAACCGGGACTGAAGCAGGAAATGGTCCGCAAACTTGCGTCCGTGCTCAGGGATACACTCGACAAACTACCTGACGATATCGGTTTTGCAATATACAATGAGAACGGTGAACCCTATGAAAGAAGGGATAGCAAAGGTATGCTGGTATCCATTTCTGTGGGTTTTGGCGGCAGAAAGGAAATCACGAAGGCAGTGGTCGCAGTGCTATATGATGTGAAAAAAGGCAATATAACTCCCAAACAGATCAACGGCAATACCATCGAATCACATCTGCTCATACATGAGGAAACCGACCTGATCATGCGCGCAGGTGGCAAGCACCTATCGGATTTTTTGATATGGCAATCTGCATACTCTGAACTATATTTCACAGACGTGAACTGGTACGACCTCCGCAAGATCGAACTCCTACGGGTCATCCGCGATTTCCAGAAGAGACAGAGACGATATGGCAAATAAGGACTACGAACTCGCCCTTATCGGTTCCTTCACAATTCCTTTTGCATCACAACGGCATTATCATTGGGATAATACCGCAGGACTCGTCCGCTCTCCATGAACCCCATTTTTCGATAGAAGGACCTGGCGCAGATGTTCTTCTCCCTGACCTGAAGTACCATACTCGCATATCCAGTCTCCCTGAGAAACATCTCACACCACCTGAGCAGAACAGTACCCACCCCCTGCCTGCGGTGATCAGGATGTATGGCAAGACTTACCAGAGTTGCACTGTCATTTACCAGCAGCACCATGGCATAACCCTGTATAGCATCATCGTTCTTATACACTACAAACCCCGGATAATTCAGATATGACCTGAACACACTGGCCTTCCAGGGTATCTCAAATGACCTGTCCTCGATCTGGACGATCGCAGGAATGTCCCCCGCCCTGGCAATACGTATCATATCAGGAGATGATGCAGGTTACTATTTATAGATGTCCTGACAAGCATGGAAATATGTCAGCATATTCAGTGATCGTTTGCCCACGGTGCAGAAAACATGCCCAGATCATAGAGAACACCGGCATGAAAACGATGCGCTGCCAGCGATGTGGCTCCAACCTCCAGGTCCGGAAACTCAGGGTGTTACACACATCTGATCATCTGGACGAAGCCGTGGCGGCACGCACAGAGTTGCAGGCACGTATCCTGGGAAGCGACCCTGAGCAAAGAGAGGTGCTGACAATAGAGACTCACACCGACGAGAGGTCTGGCCGCGGAACGGTCAGGCGAAAAAAGGATGGACGACAGATCATCCTTGGCATCCTGCGAACACATGGCAAGAGGATGTCCATCGAGGAACTGCAGCGGCAGGCACAGGGAAAGGACATAAGGAGAGAGGATATTGGAAAGGTCATTGAGAAACTACTGGCCGCGGGGGAGATCTACGCCCCCATCCCCGAACATGTCCAGATCGTGTGAACCCAGACAGATAAATACATGTAGGTCCCTGGACCAGCCAACTGTCTGAGAACTCCTGTCTGCTCGCAAAATATATCTAAAAAGAACACATAATTAGATGGTCCAAAGGATTTCATATTTACATGAACAATACTTATCTATTAACAACCAGGTGAAACATGTCTGAAAGTACCCTCGATATCGTAGAACTGCTACTGACAGCACACATATACAACCGACACTCCGAAATGGATGTCAACGATCTTCCAAAGAACATACGGAAGAACTACTGGAGCCGGCAACACCGAAGTGTTCCAAAACCCATCCATGTATTCCCTTTAGATGTAGAGAAATTATACAATATTACCGAAGTAAAAGCAACTGCACATTCTCTCCCCTTTGTGGACATCGACGGGATCAACTATGAGCTCAAACTCACATCCTTTGATGTTGCTGTCGAATGGTTCGAAAAACAGGACCAATCCCCACAACGTATAGAGATGAACCCAGTACTTGCATTCTATTTTGAAATGAAGAGAGAGAACAGCGAGGCAGATTATAAACGTGCGAGAGCCCTCACCAGACCTAAGGAGGATGATCGGGAATGGATCGAATCCTTCATAGAGGAGTTCGAAAAGAGAGAAGGGGGGCAGGATCTGCTCAAACTGGCCAATATCGTAGCACCCGAGGATGTCAGACAGAAACTCAGCGATCTTATACTGACCCCGGAACAGGAATCAGAGATCGAGAAGATCGAGAAGGCCATACAGTACCGCGAATATTTGAAGAGCATCGGGCTGTATGATGTGGGGAAGGTCCTGATGGTAGGGCCTCCTGGCACAGGGAAGACCTCAGTTGCCAGTGCCCTGTCAGAGAAACTCGCGATCCCATTTGTGGAGGTCAAACTGTCCATGGTGACGGACCAGTACCTGGGAGAAACAGCAAAGAACATCGACCGTGTGTTCGAGCTTGCAAAGAAACTCAATCCATGTATACTGTTCATTGATGAGTTTGATTTTATCGCTAAGACACGGGCCTCGGATGAGCATGCCGCTCTCAAACGTGCGGTCAACACCCTGCTCAAGGCCATCGATGACATCAGCCTCACCAATGACGGGGTGCTCCTGATAGCTGCTACGAACCATCCCGGGATGCTGGACTCCGCTGCATGGAGGCGGTTCGATGAGATCATGGACTTCCCTCTACCTGACATGGATATGCGAACAAAGATACTGGACATCATCACACGTGAGATAACGGGTGATCTTGACACCACCGAGATCGCATCCCTGACCGAGGACTATACCGGATCAGACCTGCGAATGGTGATCCGTGAGAGTGTACTGGGTGCCCTTATTGAGGAGAGGAAGAAACTCACCCAGCAGGATCTGATCAAAGCCATCGATAGCTTTAACAAACGAGCCGTGATCAAGTCCGACGAATACATGCATAGCACTGTGTAACAACACGGAACGAACATGAAAATAACGCTCCTGGGAACCGGGGATGCCCCCGGTACACCCATCATCGGTTGCAATTGTCCCACGTGTACTGTTGCAAGTAAAGGGGGACGGAGCAAAAGATCACGTTTTTCCGTGCTGGTCGAATCCGATAAAGGCACAGTGCTCATTGATACGAGTCCGGACCTTCGCCAGCAGATTCTTAAGACGGGGATCCATCATGTGGACGGTGTGATATGGACACATGGGCACTATGACCATTACACGGGATTCGGCGAGTTCCACAGGGTCCAGTACGGGGTCCATGTCTATGGTGTGCCCACGACCCTGGACTATATCCTTGAGTATGTCTCGTTCCTGAAACCACGGCGCTATGACATACAGATGTACGAACCGTTCGAACTGATCGGATTGACATTCACCCTGTTCGAGGTTAAGCACCGGCCCCTGAAGGACCCGGTGGGCGTAATGATCGAGGGGAATGATCGAAAGGTTGTGATCACAGGGGATTCCGAACGGGGCATCCCCCCCAGGAGCATGGAACTGATAAAGAACCCCGACCTTCTGATCGCGGATGCCATTGTGCCAGCAGGCCTCGACCTGAACATCAAGAAACATATGAACTCGGAGGAAGCTATGGAACTGGCAGAGACGATCGGGGCAAAACGGACCATTCTGACACATCTGAGCCACTACTACAAACCACATGAGGAAGCGGTGAAGGAACTGCCTCTTGGCTATGACGGGATGGAGATCACGATCTGAGAGGATCACCTTACGCAATCATTTCTCCCTATTGCCCTTGAAATCCTTCTCTATATCATCCCGCAGTCTTTCAAGTCGTCTGCGGGTCCTGTAATAATTGACCAGCACCACCAGCACCCCGATCAACAGGATGCTCATGCCGATCAAGAGCATTCTTGGTGCCGATGTGGGATATATCTTGATGCTCAACGGTCGCAGGACCTCTTTCTGCGATCCGGATCTCAGGAAACCATCGCCCATATCAAAAAAGGAACTCCTGTTCACCCTTAGATCATGCCACACAAGGACCTCACGGTCACTGGCATCGTGGAACCTTTCGTCGGGCTCTGGCTGGACCTTGCCTATGAAAGGATTGCCGGTGTTGTAGTCAGGGGGAAGGATGATGCGTACGACAGAGGGATGGGTGGGCATGTACTGGAAATCCTGCTTGCCTGGTACTGTAAGAGTATAGGCGACGAATCCTGTGATATTATCACTGAAATTGAGACGGAGCTTTTTTTGCCCTCGTTCCTTGCTTTCGGAGAGCGTGTAATTGATGATTGATGTATTACCGGCAAGAGACAATTCCCTGAATGTCTCAGATGATACGTTCACCTGGTCTGCAGCATCCGCAACAATGACAATGTTGGATACCGGATCGTCTCCCGAACCCATGACATCCTCAAATGGGATAATATACATACTACTGGCGTTCTCAATGGTGTGTACCGCCCTGACACTTCCATTATTAGAGAGATAGAATGTCGTTGTGTTCATGCTGGTATGTTCAATATCCAGTTCGTCCAGAAAGAACTCCAGCTCGTATACAGATGCATCTGGCAGCGTCTCATTGTCGTCACCCACGGGCACAAGCTCATCGATGCAGCCGGACGAAAATGCTATCAAAATTAGTATAAGGATCAATGTGAATGTTCTCTTTTCCATTGTAGGTATCACAGGTGCTTTGTTTAAAAAGATTAACGGTAACACGGTATCTCTGAAACATTTTCTTTCGTTATTAACCTGAACCCAGATCACAGGCTCCAGATCACAGGCTCCAGATTACGCTTCTGGAGCGCGGAACGAGGTATCTCCCTCCGGTCGATACCTCCTTTACTATATTGGAAGCCAGCATACTTTAGTCCGCTTGAGCGGGATCCTGATCGTAGACCAGAATCTTTCGTAAAATCTTCGATTTTACGTGATACCGAAAGGGGTGCGCCCTGCCGGGGCGCTACTCGGGGCCTGGGACCCGGAGTTCTGGATACAATATTGAGATGCCTACAAATAATTTTATAACTGATATTGATATAGTACCCACAGATCAATGTCGAGAAGAGGATAAAATGTGTTTGCAATAAAGAAGATCCCAACTGACCTTGCGGTCGTTGTGTTGCTCGTGCTGCTGACCTGTATGTTCGTGCTGGTGCCAGTACTGAGCGACACGCCGATACGTACCGTACTCGGCCTACCCATGGTGCTGTTCCTGCCCGGCTATGCGTTGATCGCAGCGCTCTTTCCAGCCATGGACGATCTGGACGGTATCGAGCGAGTGGCCCTGAGCTTTGGGCTGAGCATTGCTGTGGTACCGCTGATCGGACTGGGACTGAACTACACACAATGGGGTATTCGTCTTGTACCGATATTGGTGTCACTGTCGGTGTTCACCCTCTCGATGTGTGCGGTAGCTGCGGCCAGACGTGCTGAGCTCGGTGAGAATGCGTTCAATGTACCCTTCAGGGCCGCGTTCGATTCAGCAAAAGAGGAACTGGTCACAGCCCAGAAGGGGCGGCTGGACCGAGCGCTCACCATACTGCTGGTCCTCTCCATACTGGTATCTGTGGTCACGCTGGTCTATGTGGTCGTCACCCCAAAGGAAGGAGAGAAGTTCACAGAGTTCTACATCCTGGGCCCCGAGGGCATGGCAGACGACTATCCGACCACATACCTAAATGGCGACAGCGGAACCGTGATCGTGGGAGTGGTCAACCACGAGTATGCACCTATCAACTATACCCTGGATATACGACTCAACAATAACTCGCTGCCTATCGATGACGGGGTACGTAGCCTGCGGCTGGCGCACAATGAGACCTGGGAGCATAATGTCATTTTCACACCCACATCAGTGGGAGATAATATGAAACTCCAGTTCCTGCTTTTCAAGGAAGAGAACCAAACCCATTCATACCGTGACCTGCATCTCTGGATCAACGTTTCGGAGGGTGCCGGTGGCAGCTGAGGTAGAAGATAGTGATAGGTCGGGCATGCACCCCGACCTGCGCAAGAAGCTGATCCTTGCATTACCCATCCTGGCGATAGCGATCGCAGAGTGGCGTTTCTTCGTAGGAGATATCTACATCTCCACCTGGATACACGTGATCACCCTGGTGAGCATCGCGATTTCCACCATATGGCTCAGTGGCGGTGATGAGGAAGGAAGCGCCTGTCAGGCGCGGGTGCTGCCGGCCCTCCAGGCCCTCCTGTTACTGCCACTGCTGCGGCTGGTGAATATTTCCATGCCCGTTTTCTTCGAGCTCACACTGTACCAGTTCATTTTCATATACACTCCAATGATCATACCAATCGTCCTGATCGCCAGGAGCCAGCACTTCACCTATGCCCAGCTGGGGCTGACCTCTGACAGGATATGGATATACCTGCCTGTCTCCCTGGCAGTAGGGCTCCTGGTAGCTGGAGGTGAGTACATGACGATCCATCCGGGTTACCTGATACCCGAGCTCTCAGGGATCAACCTGTTGAAGCTCATACTGGTCATGCTCCTCTTCGTAGGATTGGTGGAAGAGCTGATCTTCCGTTCCGTGCTCCAGACCCGACTTGAGAGCGTCCTTGGAGAGTGGGGCGGCCTGATCGTGGCCAGTGTGCTCTTCGGCCTCATGCACTCCGGCTATGGCACACCCTATGAGATGTTCTACACCGCACTGGTCGGACTATTACTGGGCTACATGTTCCAGCGAACACGGAGCCTCCCCCTGGTCGCGATGACACATGGGTTCGCCAACGTGTTCCTGTTCGGCGTGATCCCCCATTTGATCTGAAATTAATCATCAGGGAGAAAGATCAGGAAAGGATGAAGCATGAAATAGCCTTACACATAAGGAGGTAAGGCTACAAAATAAGGATAAATGACCTTAATATCCGGTTTCTCTCAGATTATCTCTGCTACCTTGAATATAACGATCGCTACAAATGCGGTCAGCAGTGGGAATATAGCCATATTCAGCGACAGGTTCACCTGAGTGTTCCAGTGTCTGGATGCTGATAGGATCTCCTTGGCCGATAACAGCAGGATCAATGCGATCACGGCAAGTACACCGTATTCGGGCAAGCCTATGCTGGACATCATTGAGATAGCACCGGCTGAAACTGTAGTTGTAGTAGTAGTTGTAGTTGAAAGTACGCTAGTAAGCATTATCTGTGTACCACCTATGTCAATTGATTTATTTGTTATATGTCGAGATGGTATAAAAGATTTTTGCCATAATAATTTCTTTACATCAATTCTGGAAAAGAATTATATAGTCGTCATATTCATATATCATTGAGTAATAATGTGTGTATTGGTGGTACCTGTGGATATCAGTGATAAACGAAAAAACGTAATGATGAACAATAGCCTACCTCGCAGCAGGTCGATACTACTTGTAGCGCTCTGCACATTTTGCATACTACTGATAACGATATCCATGGCTGCTGCAGCCGTCAGCCAGGTACAGGTGTCCCCGGAAGATCCCGTGGTCGGAGATGAGATCATTGTGAGTGGCATGGCAGCTCCGGATGAGAAGATCGATGCCAGTGTGACGTTCTCAAATACTGTATCGCCAACCGACGGTGAATATACCTACATAGTAGGGAATGTTGAGATCCCTTCAGAAGGGTCGAACAGTTTCTCGGTCACAGGTACTCCGGTCAAGGACATGTGGATCAGTGTTAAATTGTACGGCCTGGTCCCACTGACAGTGTCCAAAGATGCTTCTGGCACTACTGCGAAGATATCACAATCCAACGTTCCGGGTGGTACACACAAGATAACCATTGGTGGTCTGGCAGATTCAACATCGGACGTGCAACTCACCATCAAGGCAACCTTGGGCATTGAGGCAGATCCCAGTGGCCACTTTGAATATACCTATGACACTTCAGCCATTCCCGCAGGAGATTTCCAGCTCATGGTTGGCGGGAACTCACAGACCATTGCACTGAGAGAACCAGACTCTGACAGTAGCTCCACCCCGGAAAGCAGTTCCGGCAGTAGTGGAGGGAACAACGGAGGAGGTGGCGGTTCCAGCGGTGAGGCAAACAGTATAATTGATGTTGTGGAGTCAAATTCGTATAGGATGCTTGCAGGGACACCCGTGACATTTGAATTCGGTGAACATGATAACCCGCTGGTATACATCAACCTCACCACCAAAAGGACAAAGTACTCCGTACCGGTGCGTATTGAGGTCCTGAGTGATACGTCCACCTTCGTGAAAACGCCGGTGAATGGAACTATATACCGTAATCTCAACATATGGATCGGTTACGAAGGCTTTGCTACCCCGGCAAACATCCAGGACGCTTCCATTGTCTTCGGTGTTGAGGAACAGTGGCTCACAGAACATGGGATCGATCCTTCCCGTATCGTCCTGATGCACTATGACATGGACAATGACTCATGGGGACCGCTGAGCACAAAAATGATAAACAGTGATAACACTCATATTTACTACATGGCAAACACTTTGAGTTTCTCGCCCTTTGCCATCATTGCCATAGAGGAAGAAAATGTAATGGACAGCGACCCGGAAACGCCCATTTCCCCCACCATTCCTAACGGGACAGATGGAACAGAGGACTCGGGCAGTGAACCATCATCGGTACCGACCTCCAACACCCTGATCATGATATTTGGACTGGTAGCGGTCACACTGCTGGCGGGGATCATTCGGAGACGCCGATGACCGATAAGGGCGACATACGTTAGATGAATTATTATTTAATTAATAACAAATAGATAACCAGATCAAATATGCGAACAGGTGGAAACATGAATATCAGGTGGTGTATATTATTACTAACATTATCATTGTTCCTTGGGTCGACAGCAGTAGCAACAGCCCCTGCCAGTGATCCTTATTTTGTACAGATAACGATAGACTCTAATGAAACTATCATGTTCGCAGATCATCCTGACCAGAACAAAGATGGGAACTGGATATTACTCAGTGGTGGCGACCCGGTGCAGATCCCCGATCCCCTTGTTTTCACATACCTGGGTACCAACAACAGTTCGGATACCCAGGACGGCAAACAGATCGATGTCAAAGTGAACGCAGAGGATTACACTGAGCACAGTTTCAACTACCCATATGATTCGCACGACATGTTCACCGATGTTAGTGGAAAGAATGAGGTGGACCTCACATTCTACGGATCACACGACTTCGCGCATCTTACAGCAGATGTATACATAACATCCACCGCCCCCACCCAGCTCAAGAACGCATTTGACGGTGTCGTACACGGAGACACCAGCCATCTTCGTAACATGCTCAACTCCGCGGAGATGAAATACATGGACCGGGCACTGGGTGGCAACGGGGACCTGACGATCAACGCAGGCACCCCTGATGCCGGCGATTACGCAGCCTTTGTTCTCCTTAACACAACCCACCTGTCGGACCCCAACGACCTTGCGATCCTGTCAATGACCGCGTTCGAGGTCCTTGAATATGATTCCAATATCCAGGCACCCTCCGAAACACCCGCCAACGACAGTTATCGTGTCGACATGGAATTGCTGAATGCTCCTGCAGGAACATACACCTACGGTGTTGTGATGGTCCATGAGGACGTGTACAATGCAAATTTCCTTTTCGAATCCGATGGTACCCACGCCAGTACTGATCTCAGTGTCAATGGCCTGAATCTCATTGAGGGATATAAGATCGCGGGTGTCGGACTGTCCAACATCAATCGTACCATTATCCAGGAAATGCTCACCGAGGGCATGGGACCGGGGAACGGGACCGTGTCCGTCAAAACGACAGATAGTACGTCCACATCGATCCCTGTGATCACCGATGATCTCAAAGAGGGGGACTATATCCTGCTTACTGCAGTATATCACAGCGGCGAGAAACTGGTAGCATTCCAGCAGACAGAGATCACAATACCATCTCCCGATATCGTAGATGTACCTTTCTTCATCAAGGTGAACATAAACGATGAAGAGAACATCATATTCGCCGAACATACTGACTCGGACAAGAACGGTAACTGGATCGCGGTCAGCGGCGGCGAAGCGGCCAAACTGCCCGACCCGATCAGCTTCACCTACAACGGCATCAATAAGACCACATATACCTCCGGGGGCAACAATGTCACCGTGACCGTGGGTGCCGATAATTACACTGACCACTCGTTCGGTTATCCCTATGATTCCCACGACATGTTCACCAATGTCAGCGGCATGAACAATGTCGACCTCACATTCTACGGAACCCATGACTTTGCACATCTCGACGTGGATATCTACATCACGCGCACCAGTCCCACCCAGCTCAAGAACGTATTTGACAGTGTCGCACATGGGAATTCCACCGGTCTGCATGACCTTCTTGACTCCAGCGAAATCAAGTTCATGGACCAGACACTGAAAGGCAATGGTGACCTGACCATCAACACCGGTGCTCTGGATGCAGGTGATTACGTGGCCCTGGTCCTCCTGGACGGATCACATCTCCCCAAGAACGACCTTGCGATCCTCTCAATGACAGCATTCGAGGTCCTTGACTACGACTGTGTGATCGATACTACCACTGGTGTGGAAGCCAACAGCAGTTTCCGTATCGATATTGAACTGCTTGATGCTCCCAACGGCACATACACTTATGGGGCCATGATGATCCACGAGGACCAGTACCGTGCTGAGCTCAGAATGGAGTTCAACGGCACCAAGGCCGGTATGGACCTGATGGCCAACGGTTACAAGATCATCGACGGCTACACTGTTGCAGGGATAGGCCTGAACAATGTGAACCGGACCACAGCCCAGGACATCGTCAACGCCTATATCGGAGCCAACAACGGCACGGTCTCGTTCAAGACCACCAATAGCACACATACCTCATTGCCTGTTGTGACAGACGACCTGCGAAGAGGGAACTATATACTGCTTATCGGAACCTACCACCCGGGAGAGAAACTGGTGGCCTTTGACCAGAGATGGGTAACGATCCCACCCGGCGTGGAAGTGCCCGGGAATGGCGGCTCCAATGGGATAGGTGAACCTGGCATTGTACCAGGCACCACTGGATCAAAACCACTGGTCAACGGTGTTGCAACCATCAATGATGATCCGATCATATCCGTAACGATCCCTGAGGGTGTGGGAAGCGTGGCCGTGAAGAACATAGGGGACAACCCGACCGATATCCCCCTTGAAGCATATGCATTTGTTAACATTGACACCGGTTCCAACAGCAGAAAGAACGGTATGATCACATTCAGGATCTCCAGTGAATGGCTTGAGGACAACGGTCTGGATACCAGTGATATTGCACTCTACCGATATGTCGGTGGAGAATGGGAAGAACTGCCCACCACCTGGGACAGTACAATCAATGAATTCGAGTATTTCACTGCCCGAACGGAGGGGTTCTCATACTTCGCAATATCCACGACCACTCCGGGAACAGCCCTGGAATCTGTGCCGGACATACAACAGCCAGATACAGCCATACCAGAGGGTACGGCAAGCAGATCCACCATTGTCAATACCATTGTGGCAGTGCTTGCAACTGTTCTTCTGGTGGGGCTCGTGATCCTTACAAGACGGTACATCCGCAAACCCTGAGAATATAAATACGGTGAGAGGATACCCATTTGCGACGGGTATCCCTCTGTCTCATTTAAATTGACAACGAACTAAAACGAACTGGAACGAACTCTTTGATCGGAGATGTTCAGCTTGTGTTCTGAATTTTGTATGTTACTTCTGTAACTTAGTTCAGGGTGAGCTGGAATCGAATGGTACAAGAATTTGTCCAGAAACAGCCCATACTTATAAAAATGCAGTCACGGTGGAGGGTGAAAATTATCAGGCAAATGCCAGTGTATGCAACGTTGAGGATAGATCCGTATCATTGATCCCGGAAACAGACGCTGTCCTTGCAAGTTTTTCATTCCTTTTTATGCAGACCAGGTATAAACTGACCGTTATCACATCGTCTGGAACATTGACATCGATCTTCAATGTTATTGGCGACATGGACTCGTGTTTACTGACACCGAAGATATTCGATGCATTAAAGATCTCTACAGCAACGATCGAATTACTATCATTGGTACCAGCACGACCTCGCCCCAGCCAGAGATGACCTGTAATTCGTATCCCTGCCATAAGCATAGAAAGTATCATATTGAGGGATACTATACAATAACACAATGCCCATATCCAGTTTGTCCAACGAATATATCTGATGCGGTTACAGATCTGTGCAGATCAGCATCTTATTCAGAAAAGAAAGAGTATAATGAGCAAATGCTCATGGTTTTATTTTCAGACACGGATACACTCACCTCCTACGGAGTTGAGTGCCTGCTACGCCCAATGGCGTGCAGGTAACCCGGATACCCTCACCTTCTGCACAGTTGAGTACCTGATACGCCCAAAGGCGTGCAGGTCACACGGATCATGGCTGAGTTGGTTTGCAGTTGCGGTATTGTCCGGAACGTACAGGTTGCCAGTTTTATGATAGATGTGTGGCCGGGGACAGGGAGACGATGTTCATAACTGGAACAACATCCTTTCAAAATCCACTGCAATATCGGGAGCAAGCCAGAACCCATCCTCCAGCATTTGCCGGAACATCTCAAGGGATTCATTCTTTTCAAGTAACTCCAGTTTTGTGGCATTCAACAGAATGAACAGTGCGTCTTTTGTCCTGATGTCGAGGATATTTGCAACAGATGAGGCTTCGTCATCGTTGATGAGAAGGATCTGATCAGTCTTCAGGGCAAGTGTTATTGCTCCCCTTTCGCCTGCACCGAGCCTGCAACCAAATGTCCTTTCCAGGTCATTGATCTTTTCAGACACCCCTGTATCCCTGACAACGATATCTCCATCTGTAACGGACGATCCGATAAGCTGTGCATCGGGATAACCATTCATCTTCCCTGCAGTAACGGCCTCTTCGAAAACACTCACCGGTATCTCCACGATCCCGTACATACTCTTCAGCAAGTGGAGACGATCGTACCTGGCTAACCAGATCAGCACGCCAGTATCAGCTACGGTCATAGGTCGCTGCACTCATCAAGGAGTCTGGTCCTGGAATAGTGCACACTGATGCCGTGTTCTTTCAGCTCTTTAAAGAGCTCATGCCGTGGTAGTCCGGTTATCTCCACCATCCTGCCCATGGAGATCTTACCATGGCCATACTGCATGATGGCATGCTCTTTTTGATGTCCTGCAGACCAGTTTGCAACACAGTACGCAGAAGGCCTGAACGGTTCATATGTCCATCTCTTGCCAGGCTATCGATCTCTGAGAGCATATCAGGATCGATCCTCAGGGATACGGTATCGTAGGGCGTGTATACTACCTGGACACGAGAGTATTATAAGATCTCATCTGGCCGTTGTAAGGTATGCAGGCCGTTGCTGAGCCATGTTCTCTTTCACACAAGTTATAGGCATGTAGAGGTAAATATGGAACGATATGATAGGATCTGAACAAGAATTAATTGACTTTATCAGTACCAGAGATAAGGTGATCCTTGCTTATTTGTTCGGATCGAACGTCGGGGGCGATGCAAACATATGGTTCTCTTTAAGATCGTGTGGGTAATT